>CAIYOY010000219.1 GCA_903927905.1 uncultured Verrucomicrobiales bacterium
GAACCATGACAAACAGATTCAGAGTCTATTGTGCTACCGTTACACCATCGGGCAAGATGGGGTGTTGAAGATAAAGAATTTAACGCGGGAGTCAATCCGCAATTAGTATGTCGCAGGAATATCGCCTCATCTTGAAGAATGCTGATCAACCGGGTTACACCACGGACATGGACTGCTATTTGCGACATGGCGGCTATGGGGCGTTGAAGAAGGCTTTGGCGTTGCCGGTCAAGGACTTGCCGGATGGGAAGAAAATGACGGCCCAGGAACAGATCCGCGAAGACGTCAAGGCTTCCGGCCTGCGCGGTCGTGGTGGCGCTGGTTTTTCCTGCGGCTTGAAATGGTCGTTCGTGGATCGCAAGAGCGGCAAACCGATTTACCTGATCTGCAACGCCGACGAATCCGAACCGGGCACTTTCAAAGACCGCCAGATCATTTACAAAGACCCGCATCAATTGGTTGAAGGCATGATCATCTCGTGCTTCGCCAATGACGTCCATCTGGCCTACATCTATATCCGGGGTGAAATGCCGGACGGCGCGCGCATCCTGAAAAAGGCCCTAGCCGACGCTCGTGCGAAAAACTTTCTCGGCAAAAATATTTTGGGCAGCGGTTACGATCTGGAAATTTACGTCCACCGCGGTGCTGGCGCTTACATCTGCGGCGAAGAAACCGGCCTGATCGAATCGCTCGAAGGCAAGCGCGCCTATCCGCGCATCAAACCTCCGTATTTCCCAGCCGTGCTCGGTCTCTACATGTGTCCGACCATTGTCAATAATGTCGAGACTTTGGCCGCCGTGAAGCATATCGTCACCATGGGCAGCGCCGAATACGCCAAGCTCGGCACGCCGAACAACACCGGCACCCGCATCGTCAGCGTCAGCGGCCAGGTGAAGAAGCCGGGTTACTTTGAGGTCGAAGTCGGAAAAGCCACCATCGGCGAGTTGATTTTCCACGAAAAATTCGGCGGCGGCTTGAAGGACGGTCGCAAATTAAAGGCCATCATTCCCGGCGGCTCCTCGTCCAAAGTTTTCAAGGCTGGCGAAAAATTTAAACTCAAGCGCAAGGGTGCCGATGGTCAGATGACCGCCGTTGAGGTGGACATGCTTGATCTGCCTTACGATTTCGATTCTTTGCAACAAGCCGGCAGCATGTCCGGTTCCGGCGCGATTATTGTGGTGGATGATTCCACTGACATCGTTTCCGTCCTGGCCAATCTGAGCGAATTTTACGCGCACGAAAGCTGCGGCCAATGCACGCCCTGTCGCGAAGGCTCTTTGTGGATGAATAAGGCGTTGCATCGCATGTCGCACGGTCATGGTCGCAAGCAGGATGCGGATTATCTTTTGAACATCGCGCAGAACATTCAAGGCCGCACCATCTGCGCCTTCGGTGAAGCCTGCGCTTGGCCGGTATTGAGTTTTGTGAATAAATTCAAAGATGAATTTGTGGCCAAGGGCGCGGCGGATGAGGCCAAAAACCACGGCGGTGCCGGACCGACGAATGAAATGAAAATTGCTGCGAGTCCGCGCGCTGATTAATTTGCACCCATGAGCACAACCGAAACCAAACCTGCGCCGCCACCGGTCGAGAAGATCAAGATCAAGGTGGATGGGCGGGAAATTGAAGTGCCCAAGATGACGCCGGATTGGCAGGGCAAAATGCAGCCCACCACCATGCTGCAGGCTTGCGCTCTGGCCAATCAGGACGTGCCGCATTATTGTTATCATCCCAAACTGCCGATCGCGGGCAATTGCCGCATGTGCCTCGTGGAATTTGGAACGCCGATGATCGGGCCGGACCGCCAGCCAGTAAAAAATGAAGATGGCACGCCGAAGATTGCGAAGTCGGTTTTGCCCTATGAGCCTTCGACCCCGCGCGGCGCGATCGCCTGCGCCACCCCGATTTCTCCGGGCATGGAAATTTATCCCAGCTCGCCCGCGACCAAGCAGATGCGCGAAGCGGTGCTGGAATCCCTGCTCATCAATCATCCACTCGATTGCCCGATCTGCGATCAGGCCGGCGAATGCAAACTGCAAGAATATTCGGTGGACTACGGCAAGGCCACCAGCCGCTTCGTCGAAGAAAAAGAGCACAAGCCCAAGCAGGTGGACCTCGGCCCGCGCATCATGCTGGATGACGAGCGCTGCATCCTTTGTTCCCGCTGCGTCCGTTTCAGCAAGGACATTGCCGGCGATGACGCCCTGGGTTTTGCTTCGCGCGGCAGTCGCAATTTCCTGACCAATTTTCCCGGCAAAAAATTCGACAACAACTATACGCTCAATACCGTGGATATCTGTCCGGTGGGTGCGTTGACCTCGAAAGATTTCCGTTTCCAGATGCGCGTCTGGTTCTTGAAAGAGAGCAAGAGCGTCTGCACCAGTTGCGCCACCGGCTGCAACATTGTCATCGGTTCCCGCGAGAATAAAGTCTATCGCTACGAGCCGCGCGAAAACGACGCCGTCAATTCCAGTTGGATGTGCGATGCCGGCCGTCTCAATTACAAGTGGATCAACAGCGAATTTCGTCTGACGCAAATCAAAGGCCCGAAAACCGAATGGTCTCTGGCCCTGCGCGATATTGCGGAAACCCTGCGCAAAGCCCCGCTGGGTTCCGTTGCGATGGTCGCTTCCGCCCGGCAGACCAATGAAGAATTGTATCTGCTGAAAAAGCTCGCGACCAAACTCAACGCCTTGACCGATTCCGTCCCGCGCACCGGCGAAGGCGACAAACTTCTGGTCAACGCCGATAAAAATCCGAACAGCAACGGCGCGAAACTGATCGGCATCGCTCCGGCGCAGATGGGTTCCAATCTTCCAAAAATCGCTGAAGGCATCCATAGCGGTTCAATCAAAACGTTGATCGTCTTCGGTGAAGATGTGACCAAGTGCGGTATCAGCGCCGACCTTCTCGGCAAATTGAGCACGTTGATCGTCAGCGATATTTTACCGAATAAAACAACTGAAGCCGCGCACTACGTATTGCCTGGCTGCGCCCACGCGGAAAAGCGCGGCAGCTTCGTCAACACCAAAGGCCGCGTGCAACGTTTCATGCAGAACACGCAGCCCAAGGGCAATGCCCGTGCCGAATGGGAATTCCTGCATGAACTCGTTTACGATGTCACTGGTCAGAACGGCTTCGTCAGCATCGAAGGACTTTTCAATCAAATGGCGAAAGAAGTGCCTGCGTTCCAAGGTGTGACTTGGGCGGCATTGGGCGATTTGGGAGTTACCATAAATTTATAACATGGCTTGGATTGACCATCTTAATAATGTGCAACAACTCGTGCTTTTCAGCGCGATAAAGATTCTTGGCGTCTTTGCTGTGACGATGACCTTCATCGCTTACGCTGTTCTTGCTGAACGGAAAATTTCGGCCTACATCCAGGATCGTGTCGGACCGAATCGCGTTGCCTTGTGGGGGATTAGTAAAATCCCTGTCATCGGCCCGTTTTTGACCAAGCTTGGTATCTGGCAACCCATTGTTGACGGCGTAAAATCCTTCCTCAAAGAAGACTTCACTCCGGCGCACGTTCGCAAAGCTTATTTCTGGCTCGCGCCTGCTGTGATCATGATTCCGGCGTTGCTGGTTCTGGCGGTTATTCCTTTCGGCTCATTCTTGGGTAATCAGAAAATGGTCATCGCGGATTTGAATGTCGGCATTCTCTATACCTTCGGCATCGTTTCCCTTGGTGTCTATGGCATCGTTCTCGCCGGTTACGCTTCCAACTCCAAGTATCCTTTCCTCGGCGGCATCCGTTCCAGCGCGCAGATGATTTCTTACGAAATCGCCATGGGCATGTCGGTCATCCCGGTGTTCATGATGGTGGGTGATCTCAATCTCACTCAGGTCATCAATTATCAAGCGCACTGCTGGCTGATTTTTAAAGCGCCGCTTTCCTTTGTCATCTTCATGGTCTCCGCCTTTGCTGAAACCAATCGTCTTCCCTTCGACCTTCCCGAATCCGAGCAGGAACTGGTCGGTGGTTATCACACCGAATACAGCTCCATGAAGTTCGCCCTCTTTTTCATGGCGGAATATGCCAACATGATTGCCGCCTCCGGCATGATGGTGACGTTGTTTTTCGGTGGCTGGACGCTGCCATTCTTTGGCCTTGATCAACCGGCGCATACCATCGGCATGGGCATCGCGCACATCGGCATTTTCCTGGCGAAAATAATTGTTTTAATGGGCGTGTTCATCTGGGTACGCTGGATGTGGCCGCGTTTCCGGTATGATCAATTGATGGACTTGGGCTGGCGCCGGTTTGTGCCGTTGTCGCTGGCCAATTTATTGGCGACCGCAGTCGTCTTGTGGTTGTTCAGCAGGCATTAAATAGAATGATTGTTAAACGAGAAAAATTAAATCTGTGGGAACGGCTTTACGGCCCGGCCATCGTGGACGGCTTTAAAGTCACCCTGCGCCATTTCTTTTTCGGCAAGACTGTGACCATGCAGTACCCGGAAGAAAAATGGACCGTGCCCGAGGGTTATCGCGGCGCGCCTTATCTCGTCAAAGATCCCGAGGGCCGCACCAAATGCGTCTCGTGCCAGCTTTGTGAATTTGTCTGTCCGCCCAAAGCCATCCGCATCACGCCGCCCGGCCCTGTCGTTGACACAACCACGGGCAACGTGGAAAAGCGGCCCAAAGAATTCGAGATAGACATGCTCCGCTGCATTTTCTGCGGCTATTGCCAGGAAGTTTGCCCGGAAGAAGCCATCTTCCTGATGAAAGACTATTCTCTCACCGGCCAGTCCCGCGCAGAAATGGTCTATGACAAAGAAAAACTCCTCGCCCTCGGCGGGGTCCATCAGGACAAGATCTGGAAGTGGAAAAATAAATGAGCGCATCGGACATCATATTTTATATTTTTGCCGCGCTGACGCTCGTGTGCGGGATATTGGTCGTGGCCAATCCGGTCAGCCGCAACCCGGTGACCAGCGCGATGTTCCTGGTTCTGACCATCATTTCCATGAGCGGTCTTTTTGTTTTGCTCCACGCCTTTTTTCTCGCGGCGGTTCAGATTCTCGTTTACGCCGGAGCAGTCATCGTTCTTTTCCTTTTCGTCATCATGTTGCTCGACCTGAAAGAAGAACAACGGCGTCATGTCAATCGGGTGGTGGCGGCCTTATCGGTCATTGTGGTGATGGTGATCGCCGCCGCCATCATTTGGACCATCTGGCAAACCAAACTCGGTGACGGTCTTGATTCCGCCCATCTGGAAGGCTCCCTCCGCGCTGTCGGCCATCTCGTTTTTGGCAAATACATTTTGCCGTTTGAAATTTTGTCCCTGGTCCTGCTGGTCGCCATGGTCGGGGTGATTCTCCTGAGCAAAAAGGAACTGAAATGAGCCACATCGGACTGCAACATTATCTCATCGTCAGCGTGCTGTTGTTCAGCATCGGCCTGCTCGGCGTGATCATCCGCCGGAACGTCCTCGTGCTTTACATGTCGCTGGAGCTGATGCTCAACGCCGCGAACCTTGCGCTGGTCGCTTTTTCCCGTTTCAAAAACAATCTCGACGGCCAGATCATGGTGCTCTTCATCATCACCGTCGCGGCGGCTGAGGTGGCCGTCGGGCTGGCCCTCATCGTGGCGCTTTATCGCCGCCGCCAGACCACGCACGTGGAAGATTTGACGACGTTGAAATTGTAATGAACGAACTGCTTGGTTTTCTAGCATGGAAAGTTTTGTTCCTGCCGCTCCTCGCGGCGGCGGTCATCGCGTTCTTTTTGCAAGCGCGCCCTCGGCTTGCTGCGGTCGTCTCGGTTATGGCTGTGGTGGTCTCGTTCATTTTGACCGTGGTGCTGTATGCCCAGTACCGCAACTATCCGACCGTCGTCCAGGTCGCCATCCCGTGGCTTTCCATCGGCAATCTCAATATCGAATTCGGTTTGCACGCCGATCATCTCAGTCTGCTGATGGCTCTTGTCGTGACCGGGGTCGGCAGTCTGATTCATATTTACTCCATCGCCTACATGCAGGGCGACCGCAGCTATGCCCGCTTCTTCGCCTCGCTCAGCCTGTTCACTTTCTCCATGCTTGGCATCGTCCTGAGCAATAATTTTTTCCAGATGTTCATCTTCTGGGAATTGGTCGGCGTCTCCAGCTACTTGCTCATCGGTTTCTGGTATGAAAAGCCCTCTGCTGCGGACGCCGCCAAAAAAGCCTTTCTCACCAACCGCATTGGTGATTTCGGCTTCCTCCTCGGCATAATTATTCTCTGGGCCACGACCGGTTCGGTGAAATTTTCCGAACTGCATTCCATCCTCGCCAAAAACCCGGGGGTTCTCGATGGGGTGGCGACCGCTGTCAGCCTGCTGATTTTCTGCGGCGCCGTGGGCAAATCCGCCCAATTCCCGCTGCACGTCTGGCTGCCCGACGCCATGGAAGGCCCGACTCCCGTGAGCGCGCTGATTCACGCCGCGACCATGGTGGCTGCTGGCGTTTACATGCTTTGTCGCGTCTCTTTCCTTTTCGATCCGTTTTCCCTGCAAATCATCGCGACGACCGGCGGCTTCACCGCCTTGCTGGCCGCGTTAATCGCCGTTCAGCAAAACGATATCAAACGCATTCTGGCTTATTCTACCCTTTCACAACTTGGCTACATGGTCATGGCGGTGGGGCTCAATGGCCCAAGCGCCGCGATGTTTCACTTGACCACCCATGCCTTTTTCAAAGCCATGCTCTTCCTCGGTGCTGGTTCCGTCATCCACGCCTTGCACCACGAGCAAGATATTTGGAAAATGGGCGGCCTCAAAAGCAAGATGCCCATCACCTATTGGACGTTCCTCCTCGGGACGCTGGCCTTGTGCGGCATGTGGCCGTTAAGCGGTTTCTTCAGCAAGGACGCCATCCTGAGTCAGGCCTTTGACCAGGGAAATTATTTCCTCTTCGTCATCGGCGTCCTGGTCGCCTTCCTCACCACCTTTTACATGTTCCGCCTGTTCTTGGTCGTTTTCCTTGGCGGTGCCAAAGCTCACGCGGTGGATCATGCCCACGAATCGCCCCGTGTCATGTCCTGGCCGCTGGTCGTTCTCGCGGTCGCCTCCGTCTGCGGTGGATTCATCGGGATTGAACAATTTGTCCAACACCAATTTTCCCCGTCTGCTGAAGTCGAACCCATTTTCGATATCATGGGCCCGTTCGCCCATTCACCGGCGGCGGCTTTTGCCGGTCTGCTTGTGATCTTCTTCGGTTTTTCCCTGGCCATCGCCATCTATTGGAATGCGACCTCCGATCCGATCCCTGAAAAATTGCCCCGCCTCTCCCGCTGGTTGCGCAATAAATTTTATTTCGACGAACTCTACGCCCGGCTCATCGCCTTGACCCAGGACAGTTTGGCGAAGGTCGCCGATGGCTGCGACCGCTTTCTGGTCCAAGGCTTGATGGTGCGCGGGACACACGGCTCCGTTGAATTTTTTGGCCGGGCCTTGCGCTTGTTGCAAACCGGCAATCTGCAAACCTACGCGTTACTGTTCGCGGCGGGCGTTGCCTTTGTCATTTGTTTTGTTCTATTTCGATAAACCATGTTGCTGACTCCTGAAAATTTTGCGCAGTTTGTTCATCGGATGGGTGGCCTGTTGTCGCCTTATCTGCTGACCAGCATCTTTTGCGTGCCGCTGCTGGCGGCGTTGTTGATTTTGTTGATTCCGGGTAACTTGAAAGTTGTCATCCGTGGCGTGGCCTTGTTGGCCACCTTCACTTCCATGATTTTGGCCATCTTGGCCTTTGTGGGCTACGCCCTTTATCCCAGCGGAATCTATTACAAATTCGCGGTCCAAAAACCCTGGATTCCGTCCCTTGGCATCAGCTACCACGTCGGCGTGGATGGCATCAATATCGGCCTGGTCCTGATGGGCGCAGTCGTGGCCTTTGCCGCAACTTGCATCTCGCACCGCATCAAAACCCGCTACAAAGAATTTTACGTTCTCCTCTTGATCATGGCCGGCGGCATCCTCGGTGCCTTCCTCTCTCTCGACCTTTTCTTTTTCTATTCGTTCCACGAATTGGCCCTCGTCCCGACCTTCATCATGATCGGCCTGTGGGGGCGCGGTGAAAATAAAAACTACGCCACTTTCCAAATTACCCTCTACTTGAGCATCGGCGCGCTGCTTGCTCTGATTGGCTTGATCGCGCTCTACCTGCAACTTCCGCCCGACAGTCGCACTTTCGACCTCGTGCAACTTACGGCCTATTTCCAGCACCATCAGATGGCCCTGAGCGCACAACACTTCATTTTCCCGCTGATGCTCTTCGGCTTTGGCATCCTGGTTTCGCTTTGGCCCTTTCACAGTTGGGCACCGCTGGGCTACGGTTCTGCTCCCGCCGCCACGGCCATGTTGCATGCCGGGGTTTTGAAAAAATTCGGCCTCTACGCCATCCTCCGCGTTGCGTTGCCTTTCATGCCGCAAGAAGCCCATAATTGGCTCACGCTCCTGAGCTTCCTTTGCCTCGGCAATATTATTTATTGCGGCCTCGTGGCCATGCGCCAGCGTGACCTCAACAGGTTGATCGGTAACTCCAGCGTCGCGCACATGGGCTTCGCGTTTCTCGGTTTGGCCAGCCTCAACATCATCGGTGTCACCGGCACCGTGATGATCATGGTCGCTCACGGATTTCTCGCTGCCCTGACTTTCGCCTTGAGCGGCTATGTCAACGAACAAACCGGCACCCTGGAAATATCCGAACTTGGCGGCTTGTTGCGCAAACTTCCATTCATTGGCATGGCGATGATCATGGCCATGATGGCCGGTTGTGGTTTGCCCGGCTTTGCCAGCTTTCCCGGTGAAGCCATGGTGCTTTTTGGTAGTTGGGAAAAATTTGAACTGGTGGTCGTTTTGGCGGTTTGGGGAGCCCTTGTTATCGGCGGTGTTTACATGCTGCGCGGCATTCGCAATGTCTGGCATGGCGAAAAAAATTGGGACAACATCACTGATGCCGTTGGTTTCTGGCGCAAAATGCCGTTCGTCCTGTTGTTGACTGGCCTCGTGCTGTTCGGCTGTTTTCCCCGGCTGATCACCGACAATGCCAAAGCCAGCCTTGGCCCGCTCGTCCGCATGGCTTCCTTTGCCAAAACCGATTCCAAGCGCCTCGTTTCCACCCGCTCGCTCAACCTCCCGATCATGGATTCCACCGAGATTGCGGTTGATGGCCAGGTCCAAGCTCCCTCTCGCCTTCCTTATCATAAAAACATCACCGTCACTTCCGCCATTGGCCGAAGCGGTGGCTTTACCGAATTTGCCGACAACCATCACGTCCAGGTGACCGGCATCAATGGCGATGTGACCACCGTCAATTGCGAAGCCGTTATGAAACATCCTGAACGCGATTTCCGGTTGCGGGCCGGCGACAAGGTCTTTGTCCCGCGCAAATATTGACATGATTTATTTAGCTCGATGAACGCTCAGTTATTAATTTTGGAAGCAGGGGTGATCGGCCTGGCGCTGCTGTTGCTGCTGCTGGATCTGTGGGCGCCGGCGGACATGAAGCCCAAACTCGGCTATGTGGCCGCGTTGGGTGTGGCCATTATTTTTGGCCTCAGCTTTTTCGACTGGATCGGGGACGAAGGCCAGGTCGCCTTTGACGGCATGTTTGTCCGCGACGGTCTCACGGTTTTCTTCGACCGTTTTTTTCTGGCCGCCGCCTTTTTTGTCCTGCTCATCGCCGTCGAATTTGCCGACCGCCTGGCCGTGGGCATCACGGAATTCTACGCCCTCGTCCTCTTCGCCCTCGCGGGCATGATGATTGCCGCCGGGGCCAACGATTTCATTCTCGTCTTCGTCGCGCTTGAGCTCATCACCGTGACCTTCTATGTCCTCGTCAGCTTCCAGCGTTCGCGTCTCGGCTCGCTGGAGGCCGGTGTCAAATACCTCATCCTTGGGGCCCTTTCGTCCGCCTTCCTCGTGTTTGGCATCGCCCTGATTTTTGGCTCGGCCAATACCACCCGCTTTGACCTGTTGGGCCTGTCTGCGGCGGAATTGGTCAGCGATAAAATCTTTTGGCTTGGCCTGATCTTCGTTCTCGTCGGCCTCGCTTTCAAGATTGCCGCCTTCCCGCTCCAATTCTGGGCGCCCGATGTTTACCAAGGGGCGCCCGCTCCGACCACCGCCTTCCTGGCCATCGGCTCCAAAGCCGCCGGCATCGTTCTTCTGTTGCGCATTCTTTTCACGGCGGTTCCGGCGGTGGCCATGCACTGGGGCGACTTGCTCATGTTCGCCGCCGGTGTGACGATTCTTTACGGCAATCTTTGCGCCATTCCGCAACGCAATCTCAAACGCCTTCTCGGTTACTCCAGCATTTCCAACGCCGGATATCTGCTCCTCGGTTTCGCCGCCTTGAACCGCTCCGGCTCCGCCGCCGTTTTATATTACTTGCTTGGCTACCTTTTCGCCTTGGCGGCCGCGTTCGCCGTGGTCGCTCTTGTCTCGCGTGATTCCGACGACATCACTTCGCTCGCCGGATTGGGCCAGCGTTCGCCCATGCTTGCGGCGGCCCTGACCATGGCCATGGTTTCCCTCGCGGGCATTCCGCCGCTTGCTGGCTTCTTTGGCAAATTCCTTTTGCTCCGTTCCATCATCGAAGCCGCCGCCGACAAGCCTTCGTATTACTGTCTCACCTTTGTCGCACTTGCCGGTGTGGTCATGTCGTTGTATTATTATTTCGGTGTCATTCGCGCCATCTATTGGTCAAAAGACCCGGTGGACCTGACGCCGATCCGCGTCTCGTTGCCGATGGGCGTTTCGCTCCTTGTCTGCATGGGCGGGATGTTGTATCTCGGTTGTTATCCGGCGCCTGCTTTGGCGGTGATTGAGCAGGCGGTGAAGGTCTTGAAATTTTAAATGATTGAACTGATCCAGTTTCCGTGGAGCCCGTTCTGCCTCGTGCAACGGCGCATCCTGGAATATTCCGGCGTCCCATTCAAGATCACCAACGTCCCCAATGCCGACCGCTCGCTCGTCTGGCGTTTGACCCGTCAGCGTTACTACGGCGTGCCCATCATCAAAGATGGTCGCAATGTTATTTTTGAAACCGACAACGATTCCCAGGTCATCGCCAAATACATTGATACCAAGTTTAAGCTGAATCTTTTCCCCCGCCGTTGGTTTGGCGTCCAGCGTGTTCTCTGGTGCCACATCGAGGACAAAATCGAAGACCCCTGTTTCCGTCTGAACGACATTTACTGGAAAGAAATGGTCCCCAAATCCGAGCAGGTTGCTTTCCTGCGCCATAAGGAGCGCAAGTTCGGACGTGGTTGCATCGACCAATGGCGCGCTCAAAAATCAGAGCTTCAGCAACAGCTCACGCAGCGCCTTTTGCCCTACGAATTAATGCTCGGTAATCATCCTTACCTTCTTGACACCGGGCCGTGCTTCGTGGATTTCGATCTCTGGGGCATGCTGGCTAATTTTCTTTACTCCGGTCATTACCGGCTCCCGAAAAATCACACCCGTTTGAACCAGTGGTACACGCGCATGTCTCAATTAAAAAAGGCAAAATAAATTGTGAAAAATTACGTCCTCGACACCAACGTCCTCCTCCACGATCCCGATTCCCTCCTTAACTTTGAAGAAAACACGGTCCTCATCCCCATTGAGGTCATCGAGGAAATTGACCGTTTCAAGCGCGAGTCTTCCGAGTTGGGGCAAAACGCCCGCGCTGTTTCCCGGGCGCTGGATGCGTTGCGGAGCAAAGGCCATCTGAGCAAGGGAGTTAAACTCGAAAACGGCGGCAAATTAAAAATCATTTTTCAGGACAGCCTGACGGAAAAAAAAGCCGACAAAACGCCTTTTGGCAACAACAGCGTGGACAGCCGCATTGTCATGTGCGCCATCGCCGTGCAAAAGGCCGAGCCGAAAATCCACACCATCCTCGTCACCAAAGACATCAACCTCCGCATCAAAGCTGACACCGTCGGACTGGAGGCTGAGGATTACGAGACTGACCGCGTCCATCTCAAGGATCTTTACACCGGGATGTTTGATCTCACGTTCAGCGCGGAAAAAATCACGCGCTTCCGCAATGAAGGCGAACTGGAAATTCCCGGCACGCAAAGATATTTTCCCAACGAATATTGCACTCTGGTCGAGGAGGGCAGCCCCAAACGCACCGCCCTCGCCAAAGTGGATCCGACCGGCAAAAAACTCATTCCCGTGGTCGAATGTCGCGAAGGCATCTGGGGCATCAAACCCCGCAATCGCGAACAACATTTCGCCTTCGATGCGCTGCTGGATGACAAAATTAAACTGGTCACTCTCATGGGCAAAGCCGGCACCGGCAAAACCTTGATGGCCATGGCGGCTGGTTTGAAACGCACTGTTCAGGACCGCGAATTCCGCCGCCTCGTTGTCGCCCGGCCCACGATTTCCATGGGCAAAGAGCTTGGCTTCCTCCCGGGTTCGCTCGAAGAAAAATTGAATCCATGGATGCAGCCCATTCACGACGCGCTCGAACTGTTGAGCGATCTGAACATGGGTTCGGATCATCGTCGCAGCACTGATCTGATGCGGAGCGGCACCATTGTGGTGGAGGCTTTGAGCTACATCCGTGGCCGAAGCATTGCCAATCAATACATGGTCATAGATGAAGCACAGAATTTGACTCCGCTCGAAGTCAAAACCATCATCACGCGCGTGGGGCAGGGGACCAAGATTGTTTTCACCGGCGACCCGTATCAGATTGATAATCCGTATGTGGATTCCGCCTCCAACGGTTTCAACTACATCATCAGCAAATTTCGCGAGCATCCCATCGCGGCGCATATTGAGTTGCAAAAAGGCGAGCGTTCGGAATTGGCTGAATTGGCCGCGAATATTTTGTAATCATTTGTTGGTGTTCACGTTTTAGCGTGTGTGGTGGTGTAAAAGCGCAGACAAGCTGAAGTTTGAACACCAACGAACGCGCCCAGCCTCGCCCAATATTTTTTTTGCGGGCGAACCTTCATTTGCTTTAATTTACCTTAATTTGTCTTAATTTGTCTTAATTTCCCAGGAGACAAAATCATAGGGGCAAAATCATAAAAGATGAGGCCGCGAAAAAGCGCAAAAGACGCAAAAGGTTTTCAAAGAACGATTCAATCCATCGGGACCCGGCTCGAGAACTGATTCTGACAGGCTGACTTTGGCATATATAGGATGGTTTGTCGTGTACACCATGGACACTATTCCCATATTTCTCACCATTCTCTTAAAAACCGGAAAAGAATAATTCTTTGTCCAGTTTGCCCTTTTGCGGACATCATTGGGTAGATGACGGAATTATCAGACCATGATTTGCTCGCGGAATTCGCCGGTGGCGGATCGGAAGCCGCTTTTGCCGCGCTCGTGGCGCGGCATGTGAATCTGGTTTATTCGGCGGCGCTCCGCTTCTCTGGCAATCCCCATCACGCGCAGGAAATCACCCAGGCGGTTTTTGTCATCCTCACGCGCAAGGCCGGTGGTTTGCGGGGCGGGGTGGTGTTGAGCGGCTGGCTGTATCAGACGGCCCGGCTCACGGCGGCGAACTTTGTCAAAAGCGAGATCCGCCGGCAAAACCGCGAACAGGAGGCTTACATGCAATCCACTTTGAACGAACCCGATGCAGCCGCCTGGGAGCAGATCGCGCCCTTGCTGGAAGAGGCCATGGGCGTGCTCGGCGAAACCGACCGCAGCGCCGTGGTTCTGCGCTTTTTCGAGAGAAAGACCGCCGCCCAAACGGCGAGCGAATTGAAATTGACCGAGGCGGCCACGCACAAACGGGTCAATCGCGCGTTGGAAAAATTGCGGAAATTTTTTATCCGACGCGGCGTGACGCTTTCCGCCGGTTTGCTCGCGGGCGCGATCTCAACGCACTCCGTGCAAGCTGCTCCGGCGGTGCTGGCTACGGCCATTACTGCCACCAAAACCACCACCACAACCCTTGCCCTCGTAAAAACAACCATGAAAACCATGACCTGGCTCAAACTCAAATTCGCCCTCGGCCTGACCGCCGCCACTTTAATCGCCGGTGGCGCGGCGACGGTGGCGATCTCACAAACCCGCAACGATCAGACTCACAGTGGCCCGCAATCCACTCCGCAACAGATTGCCAAAGCGGCGCAGGCCGCGTATGCCGCGCTCTCCAGTTACAGCGACAGCGGCACGGTGGTGACCATTGGCGGCGGCACGACCACCACCACGACTTTCAATACCCGTTTGCAACGGCCGAATTTCTATCGGGTCGATTGGAGTCAGGTCGGCGGATTTTACAACAGCAAAGGCCTCGTCTGGTCTGATGGGACAGGAAATTTCCTGATCAGGGGAGCCGCCGATAAGGCTGACCAGGAGCCGTCGGAAAAAATGGAAAACATGCAAATGGCGCTGGCCGGAGCGACCGGTATTTCCAGCGGGGCGGCGTCAACTATTCCGGGCAGCTTTTTTCATCAAAACTGGGGCGATCCCTTGAAGGTCGCTGCGTCCGACAAGATCAAAGCCAAAAAAGAAAACGACCAAGTTGTGGCTGGCACAGATTGCCAGGTCATTTCCTATACACTTGAGCCGATGAAAATCCCCGGTGGCCAGGGCAACACTGGCAAAACCAGCACCCGTCTCTGGATCGGCAAGCAAGATCATCTCATCCATCAACTGCAGAACACCATCGAAGGTTTCCAAATGCCCATGCATTTCACGGACCAAGAACTGGCCACGCAGTTGGAGGCGCAAAATAAAACCGTGACCCCGGCAGCCATTGCCGCCTTGCGCAGTCAAATGGAAAAGGACATAAAATCCGCCCTGACCGGAAAAATAATCTTCACTCAAACTCACGAAAATATTTCTGTGAACCAAAACTTCGCTCAGTCCGATTTCGCCCGGTAAAACGGCTCACTGTCGCTGGCGGCAGGGCTGCCGACAGAATCCCGCAAGCGGGACTGGAAGCCTCCGCTCCGCCACTTTAATCTTTAGCCTTGAGCCTTTAGCCCTTAGCCTTCCCTCCATGATTTGGGATCTCCATTGTCATCTTTCCGGCGTCAACGGTCGCACGCCCGAAGAGCGCATGGCCCAGTTGATCGAGTTCGCCGATCGCATGGGCGTGGATCGCATGTGTGTCTATATGGGCATGAATTGGACGCAAGATCCGTCGCCGGAAAATTTCCGCAAACAAAACGACGAAGTTCTCCAAGCGTTGAGTCACTGGCATCATCGCGCTTTTGGTTTTGTTTATCTGAATCCGAAATATGTTCAGGAAAGTCTCGATGAACTCAATCGGTGTGTGCGCGATAATATGATGGTGGGGGTCAAGCTTTGGGTGGCGGAGCATTGTAATTCCAAAGACCTGGATCGCATCGTCGAACGGGCGGCGGAATTGAAAGCGGTTATTTTTCAGCACACCTGGCTCAAGATCGGCGGGAATCTGAAAGGGGAATCCACGCCGATGGACTTAGCGGAGCTTGCCGCGCGTCATCCGGACATTCCGATGATTTGCGGACATACCGGCGGCGATTGGGAACAGGGAATCCGTGCCATTCGCGCGCATAAAAATGTTTATTCTGATCTGGCGGGCGGTGATCCGACTTCGGGCTTTGCCGAAATGGCGGTGCGGGAACTTGGGGCGGAACGGGTGATTTACGGCAGTGATATTGGCGGCCGCAGTTTCGCCTCGCAACTGGCCAAGGTTCATGGCGCGAAAATTCCCGAGTCAGCAAAGAAACTTATTTTTGCGGAAAATTTGCGTCACCTGTTGCTGCCGATTTTGAAGGAGAAAGGGATGAAGGCATGACTCCTTCACCAAGTAGCAGCCGAGGTGACTCGACTCTAATATTTGCCTTGTCTCCGGGAAAGTTAGAGTCTCGTCACCTCGTCTCCTACAAGTATTAATCGCATGACCATGCCCCTTATAGATACGAACGTCACCCTGGGCCGTTGGCCGTTTCGGCGGTTGCGCGGGGATGATACGCCGGAGTTGGTGCAGATGCTGCGCGATCACGGCGTGACTCAGGCTTGGGCCGGAACTTACGACGCGCTCCTGCACAAAGACATCGCCGGGGCCAACCTTCGTCTGGTTGAGGAGTGTCACAAGCATGGTCGCGGAATTTTGGTTCCTTTTGGCGCGGTCAATCCGAGTTTGCCCGATTGGGAGGAGGACCTGCGCCGTTGCGCGGATGATCACAAAATGCCCGGCATCCGACTGCATCCCAATTATCACGGCTACAAACTGGATGATCCCAAATTCGACCGCCTGCTCGCCCTGGCAGAAGAACGTAGCTTGATCGTGCAAATCGCCGTCGGCTTGGAAGATGAGCGCGGTCATCATCGGCTGGTGCAAGTGCCGGACGTGGTGGTCACGCCGTTGCCAGCGGTGTTGGTCAAATATCCCGGGGTTCGCGTCATCTTATTGAATAGCTTCCGCGCCGTGGGCGGGGAAAAGCTTCTGCCGCTCGCCACGGTCAATAATGTCTATGCCGAAATTGCGACGATTGAATCGCTCGGCGGCATCGCCAAGGTTTTGGAAAAAACGCCCTTGCCACGGCTCCTTTTTGGTTCCGGGGCGCCGTTTTATTACCTCGAAGCCGCGCTGCTTAAATTGAAGGAATCAAACCTTTCCGATGCGCAACTGGCCGCCATCCGCCATCAAAACGCCGAGGCCATCCATTGTAGCGGCTGTTGATGGTGCAAAAGTAGTGACTCAGTTTGGTGAAAACAGATTAACTTCCCAAAAAACACCCCGGTTCGTCAGTAGCCTCACCCCACCTTTTTCCCCAAACTGGGTCACAGCCCTTGCGAATATGCTCTTGCTGACAGGCACTTGCCTTGTATCCTCTGGGCCGACTGTTGATTGAGATGCGCGCATTATTGAAAAGCTGTCTGGTGTTATTGTTGCTGACGGGTTCCCCGGTGTTTTCCCGGTTGGAAGCCGAGGAATTTGCCCGTTTCAAAGAAAAGGCCGCCAAAGGCGATGCCGTTTCCCAATATCTCATGGGCCTGGAATACGAGCAGGGCGAAGATGTTCCGTTGGATTTAAAAATTTCCGCCTCGTGGTTTCTGAAGGCCGCCGAACAGGGTTACGCTCATGCGCAATATCGATTGGCCGCGCTCTATGCCACCGGCAAAGGCGCTGATCTGCCGGAAGCTTTCAAATGGTATCTGAAGGCGGCGCAACAAGGCGTGGCCCCCGCGCAATTTGCCGTCGCCCAAATGTATGCCGATGGTCACGGCACAAAAGCCAATCCCACTGAATCCTGCCGCTGGTATCTCAAAGCGGCGGAGCAAGGTATCGCCGGGGCGCAACATCAACTCGGTTACGCCTATGAAAATGGCCAGGGTGTGCGTCAGGAAAAAGGCGTCGCCGCTTATTGGTACCACAAAGCCGCCGAACAAAATTATTCCTATTCGCAAAACAATCTTGGCCTGCTTTATGCCAAAGGCGTTGGCGTGAAAAAGGACGTGGCGGAAGCTTACTTTTGGTTGACTCTGGCGGGCAAACAAGGCTTAGCCAGCGCCATCCCTTACCGCCGCTGGCTCGTGCCGGACTTGAGCGCGTCACAGATGCGCGAGGCCGATCGCCGGGCGGAGACGTTCATTCCGGTTGAACCCCCGCCCCTGGACAATGAGCCGCCGACCATATTTACCCAGGCGACCGATAACGCCCTTAAATTTCTCATCCAAAATCGCGTGCCGATCCGCCTCTCCACGCTGCATGAAACCGCCGCCATTCCTTTCCAATTCATCACCCGCATCTACGAAACTAATCAGGTCATCAAAGGCCAGCCCGCCGATCAAATTCAGTTTTGTCTTTTCGCCACGCGACAGGATCGCGCCCTGATGATGCAATCGGCGGACGGGCTGCCCTATGGGTATGCCACGAAAGATTTTTTTATCACGTGCGATCCCACCGAACCGGGCCGGTTGACGTATTACCGGGGCAACGGCGTATTGTTTCGATTTGATTCGCAGGGGCCGGATTTTGGTTTGCAAATGGCCCTGCCCGATCCGCCGGAAGCCAATGACGACATTGATTTTAATTTAGCCGGCGTTTTGGCCGAGGCGGCCAAGCACATGGAAACGGTGCGTTTCAACAAGGACACCCGGACCCTGAGCATCGTCCTTTCGCAAAAGGCCAAACTTTCCATGGTTCTGATCCCGGATTCCGTGCGCGGCGCGTTTGGCATTGATAAAGTGGTGCTGGAGCGCGGCGGTGTGACCATGACGTTTACCAAATTTCTGCTTGGTAAATTGTCCACCCAGATCATCCCGGAAATATCCTGGAAAAATGTGGAAGCGCTCCAATTGCCGATGCAACGGATGACCACCGGCGAATTCCAAAACCTTTCGCTCAAGCCGCCCGCCGGCTTTCCGCGCAACGCCAAGGAACGCGCTGCGGTGGAAAAATTGCAGAGCCTGCTCTGGTGATTTACGCGTCAGGCCTAATTTAATTGATCAAACCGCTGCTGTTTGCGGTCGCGCGCTGTCGCCTCTCCTCTTCTGCATCACGTTCGGCCCGTACCAGTTGTATTTGTTCTTTGATTTGCGCTTCTTTTTGGTCAATGGCCAGAAGTTCCTCGGGGGTGAATAGTATTTCCTTTGGCAATTCCATTCCGCAAAAACCGCAGAATTTATTTCGCCGGTTGTAAATCTCTCGCTGACATTTGGGGCATTGATACTTCATGCAAACAGATCCATCACCGGCTTACCCTTGCCATCCGGTGTCACATAAAACGGAGATCGGAAGAGCGTCGTGTA
>CAIYOY010000220.1 GCA_903927905.1 uncultured Verrucomicrobiales bacterium
CCATTGATATGTGGCCGCTGCGCCCTGCGTCAAAGTCGAGGTGAAGACCGCATTGCTTCCAAGACCCACATTAGCATTGGCCGGAGTGGACAAGACGGGGATCAAAACCGCCGTCACAATCGAGGTGCTGGTGACGGAGTTGGCCAGGTTGCTGACGGTAACTACATATGTTCCAGAGTTGGCCGCAACCAGCGGTCCAACGGTCAAAGCCGAAGTCGTCGCGCCAGCTATCGTCCCGCCGTTGGCCAGGGCCGTGGAACCATTCGTTGACCAGGAATAAATCGGATTCGGACCAGCCACAGTAACTGCGAGGATCACCGTGCCGTTGGTCGCCTTGTTGGTGTTGACCAAGCCAACGGTAACCGACAGCGGATCAACCACAGTCAGCACCGCTGCCGTGTTAGTGACCGACTTCGACAAGTTGGCCGCAACCATGTTGTAACTGCCAGCATCCGCATCCGCCGTGCTGACAATGGTCAGGCTGGTCGTGGCGGAACCAACAATGTGAGTGCCGTCGGTCAAATTAATTCCACCTTTTCTCCACTGATACGTCGCCGCGCTGCCACCGGTCTGAGCAGCGGAAATGATCGCATTCGTGCCAAGACCAACACTTACATTGGCCGGGTTGGCGATGACCGGCGGATCAATCACGGTCAGGGTTGCGGGGACATTGGTCACAATCCCGCTCAAGTTGCTGGCGGCCAGTGTATAACTGCCGGCATCCGCATCCGCCGAGCTGACAATGGTCAGGCTGGTGGTGGTGGAACCGATGATATGAGCGCTATTGCTCAAATTGACGCCACCTTTTTTCCATTGATAAGTCGATACGCTGCCGCCGGTTTGGGCCGCAGAGAAGGTTGCATTGGTGCCAAGACCCACGGTCTGGCTGGACGCGTTGGCCAGAACAGCGGGATCAATGATTGTCAAGGTTGCCGCAGTATTGGTGATGGTCGCGGCCAGGTTGCTGGCGACGAGGCTGTAACTGTCAGCATTCGAGTCTGCCGAACTGACAATGGTCAGGCTGGTGGTGGTGGAGCCAACAATATGCGAGCTGTTGCTCAAAGCGATCGCACCTTTAAACCACTGATAAGTAGCCGCGCTGCCACCGGTTTGGGCGGCGGTGAAGGTCGCGTTGGTGCCGAGACCCACGGTCTGGCTGGAGGCATTGGCCAAAACCGGTCCGTCAATGTCGGTCAAGGTGGCATCCGGAGAGTTGGTCGCGGTGCCAGCGACATTGCTGGCGATGATGCGATAGGCCGCAGCAGAGTTGGTATGATCAGCGCCAAGGACGGTCAGATTGGTAGTGGCAACTCCGGCAAAACTCACGCCGTTAGTCAATGTATTGGTAGCGGTTGCCGTGACGCCATACCATTGATAGGTCAAGGCTGTCCCGGTGAAATAAGCATTGAAGTTCTTGTTGGTGCCGGCACCGACCGTGGTGTTGGACGGCTGGGTGGCGATAGCCGGAGGATCAAAGACCAGGAGGACTGCGGTGCCGTCGCTCGTGACCGTCCCAAGGAAGTTTGACACGACCACGGTATAAGTGCCTTCGGCACCGTGATCAAGTCCGGTGAGAGTGAGGGAGGGGTTGCTGGCAGCTCCCAAGACATAGCCGGTGTTGTCGCTCAACAGGGTGCCATTTTTCGACCAAGAGTAGGTCAGAGGAGTCGCGCCATTGGCCACGACCGTAAAGACGGCATTGGAGCCAGCACCGGCGTTCACGCTATGAGGTTGAATCCCGATGGTGGGTGAGGTGGCAACCGTGACAACAGCAGTCGCGCTGTCCGCAGATCCGGCCAAATTGGCGATATGAACGGTATAAGAACCTTCATCAACAACCGGAGTAATGGACGTGATGGTCAGGACGGAAGTAGTCGAGCCGGAAAGGTCACCGCCATCTGTGATGTTCACACCGTTTTTGGCCCATTGATAGGTGGAAGTTGAACCGGTGATAGTGACGGACAAGTTGGTGGTCGTTCCAGAGGAAGGATTAATGTCATGCGGCTGAACGGTGATGACCGGAGCATCAACCACGGTCAGAACCGCGTCGGCGCTGGTCGGAGTGCCGCCCACGTTGCTGGCAATGACATGATAGCTGCCGGCATCGGCATCAAGAGGACTGATCACGGTCAAGTTGGTGGTAGTGGCGCCTGTGATGTTGCCGCCATTGCTCAAGTTGACGCCGCCTTTTTGCCACTGATAGGTGGCCGCACTGCCGCTGGTCTGGGTGATAATGAAGGTGGCATTGGTGCCAGCGCCGACCGACAGGCTGGACGGGTCGGTGATGACGGGCTTGTCAATCACGGTCAGGGTGGCCACTGAATTGGTCACGGTGGCGGCGAGGTTGGCCGCAATCAGAGTGTAGCTGGATTCATCAGAATGTTGAGCACTGAGCACAGTCAACGAAACGGTGGTGGCGCCGGTGATGTTGCCGCCATTGCTCAAGTTGACGCCGCCTTTTTGCCATTGATAAGTCGCTGCGCTGCCGCTGGTCTGGCTGGCGGTGAACACTGCGTTGGTGCCGGTTCCGACGGTCAGACTGGAAGCATTGCTCAGGGTGGGCGGATCAATCACGGTCAGGACAGCATCGGCGCTGGTCGGAGTGCCGGCGAGGTTGCTGGCCACGATGTGATAGCTGCCGGCGTCGGCATCGGCAGAACTGACGATGGTCAGGCTGACGGTGGTGGAACCAGAGATATGGCCGCTGTTGCTCAGAGCGGTCGCGCCTTTATACCATTGGTAAGTGGCGGAACTGCCGCTGGTTTGAGTGACCGAGAGAACGGCGTTGGTGCCGAGACCGACCGATTGGCTGGACGGGTCGGTGATGACCGGCTTGTCAATCACAGTCAAGGTGGCGGGCGTATTGGTCACGGCAGCGGCCACATTGGAGGCGATCAAGTCATACCCGCTTTCATCGGAGTGATTCGCGCCAAGCACCGTCAGGGAAAGGGTGGTGGAACCAGTGATATTGCCGCCATCGGTCAGGTTGACTCCGCCTTTTCTCCATTGATACGCCGCCGGGCTGCCGGTGGGTTGGGTGGCGGTGAAGACGGCATTGGTGCCAGCGCCAACGGTTTGGCTGGAGGCACTGGTCAGAGTCGGAGGATCAACCACGGTCAGAACCGCAGCGGCATTGGTCACAACGGCGGCGAAATTGCTGGCGACCAGGGAGTAGCTGCCGGTGTCGCTGTCAATCGAACTGGCGATGGTCAGGCTGGTGGTGGTGGAACCAGAGATACGACCATTGTTCACGAGGGCCGTGCTGCCTTTATACCATTGATAGGAGGAAGCGCTCGGGCTGGAATCGGTCACGGTGAAGGTCGCATTGGTGCCGATGCCGACCGATTGGCTGGCCGGGTTGCTGAGAACAGCGGGATCAATCACGGTCAACGTTGCGTTTCCACTGAGCAGACCAACAGCGTTGCCATTGGTGACGGCGCATTGATAAGTGCCAGCATCCGCATCAGCCGCTGCGGCGATGGAATAGGTGGCGGCGGTGGCATTCAAAATCGGATTGCCGTTCAAGGTCCATTGATAGGTCAGGGTGGCAGTGCCGGCGGCGGTGACGCTGAAGCTGGCATTGGTGCCCGCACCGACCATGAGTGGGACCGGCTGGACGCTGATGTAAGGATCAACCACGGTCAGAACGGAGTTGGAACTGATGGTGCCGGAGGCCAGGGCATTGGTCACAGCGACATAGTAAGTGGCTTCATCCGCCGTCACCACACCGGTGAGGGTCAGGGTGGCGTTGGTGGAACCGGTCACGTTACCGCCATCGGTCAAAGCGTTGGTGGTGGCAGGGGTGGCCTTATACCATTGATAGGTCAGGTTGGTGGTGCCGACGGCAATCACGCCGATGTTGACCGTCGTTCCGGCGTTGGTCGCAATCGAAGCCGGGGGTTCATTGGTGATAACGGGGTCAATGACCGATAGAGTCGCACCGGCGCTGGTGGTGGTGCCAGCCAGATTGGTGACAACACAGGTATAATTATCCGAGTTAAACGCAAAGATTTGCGCGAGAGTCAAGGCGGACGAAGTCGAACCGGAAACGGTCGCGGCATTGGCGGAAGAACCATTGGCCAGCGGGCTGGCACCTTTGAACCATTGATAGGTGGCACCGATGCTGGAACTGCTGACGGTGAAGACCACGGTTAGACCGGCATTGGTAG
>CAIYOY010000221.1 GCA_903927905.1 uncultured Verrucomicrobiales bacterium
GCAACAAACCCGGCGCGCTGGGACAGACGCGCCCTACCGCCCAAAATGTAGGGCCCCTTATCGCCTTGTTCCCCACCCGTTCCATATTGCATACTCGTCTTGTCACGTGACGACCGAAAGCCAGACCATCACTCGCAAAAGCGCCTCCAACCTCGCGCTGGCCTTCATCCTTTTGCCCAAACCCAAACAAGAGGCGATGGCTGTCCTCTACGCTTTTTGCCGCGAAGTGGATGATGTCGCCGACGAGGAATCCGTCCCCGTCGCGCAACGCCGGGCCAGCCTCGCCGCCTGGCGCGAAGATGTCCGCCGCGCCTGTGAAGGCGGTTCCCCGCAATTTCCCGTTAATCAGGAATTAAAACCGGTTGCCGCCCAATACCACCTTCCTTTCGCCTTGTTCGATGATTTGATTCGCGGCGTCGAAATGGACCTCGATATCAAACGCTACCAAAGTTACGAAGAACTCGAACAATACTGTTACCGTGTCGCTTCCGTGGTCGGACTTTTGAGCATTGAGATTTTCGGCTATCAAGACAAAGCCTGCGTAGATTACGCCATTTACCTCGGCAAAGCCCTGCAACTCACCAACATTTTGCGCGACGTAAAAACCGATGCCGAGCGCGGGCGCATCTATCTCCCGTTGAGCGAACTGAAAAAATTCAACGTCACCGAAGACGAAATTCTCCAGTCAAAATATTCCGAGCGTTACGAAAAGTTGGCCGAGAGCGTCGCGCAACAGGCCAAAAAATTTTACGAACTCGCGCGCAAAACTTTGCCGTCCGGCGACCGCCGCTCCATGTCCGCCGCTGAGTTAATGGGTTCAGTCTATTGGGGTCTCCTGCAAAAAGTGGAAGCTAAACGCTACAATGTCTTTGGCCCTCAAACTGTCCGGCTCAGCAAGCCCCACAAAATTCTCCTCATTCTTCGCACGTGGTTCCGAATCGTCACAGGCTCATCCGCCTCCAACTACGGCCCGCCATGACCCGACTCATCGTCAATGCGGACGATTTCGGTCGCTCCCGCTCCATCAATCAGGCCGTGATCCGCGCGCATCGCGAAGGCATCCTCACCACCGCCAGTCTGATGGTCAACGAACCCGATTGCGCCGAAGCTGTCGCCCTGGCCAAAGAAAATCCAAAAATGGGCGTCGGCCTGCACCTAGCGCTCGTTTGCGGACGCTCCGCGCTGCCACCTGAATCCATTCCCGACCTCGTCAATGCGCAGGGCGAGTTTTCCAACAACCCCGCCGCAGTCGGTTTTCGTTATTTCTTTTGCCCGCATGCCAAAGCGCAACTACGCCGCGAGATCGAAGCGCAATTTGAAAAATTTCGCGCCACCGGCCTGCCGATGGATCACGTCAACGGCCACCTCCATCTGCACATGCACCCGGCGGTTTTTACCATTCTCATGGAAAACGTCGAACGCTGGAACATCCGCACCCTGCGCTTGACGTTCGACCCGTTCTGGCTGAACACCCGGCTGGCTTCCGGCCGCTGGTTTTACCGCATCAGCCACGCCGTCATCCACCATATCCTGTCCGCGCGCGCCCGGGGTGTGCTGGCCCAAAAGAAAATTCGTCACACCCGATTCGTCTTTGGCCTCCTGCAAAACGCTCTGGTGGACGAAGCTTATATCGCCAAACTTTTACCCCAACTGCCACCCGGCGATTCCGAGCTTTACTCCCATCCTTCGCTCGACCAATTTAAAAACGAATTCGATGCCCTCATCAGCCCGAAGAACAAGGAGCTGGTGCAAAAACTTGGCATCGAATTGATCCGTTACCAAGATCTGTAATATGGCAAAACTCTTCATCATCCTTATCGTCGCGGCGATCATTGAATCGGTCGGCGTCGCTTTTCTTAGCGGCGGTTTGAAGGAGGTCCACGGCGCGTCGAGCATCACAGTTTCAGAAATTCTGCGCGTGATCAAAAGCGGCGCGACCAATCCCAAGATCATTCTCGGCATCGCGCTGGAAGCGGTTTTCTTTGGCTGTTTGCTTTACATGCTCAAACAAAACGAAGTCAGTTTGGTCTGGCCGCTGACCTCTTTGGGCTTCATCGTGACCACTCTGTCAGCCGCCATTTTTCTGAAAGAAAGCGTTTCCTGGCAACGATGGATCGGCGTGGTTTTGATTGCCTTGGGTGCCGGCATCATCGGCTTCGCCAAGGCCGCAGAAGATAAAAAAGCCGCGATGGTCAACGCGCCATCTTCAGCGCCGCTCAGCCCCAAGTAATCCCTCCAATACCACGCCAAGATTCTTCGCCGCCGCGATCGTCTGTCGCTGAAACTCCATTAATTTCGGGATTCGCCCCGGATGACTGACCACTTTCCAGATTAGTTTTGGAAAATCAATCCGATCCTCCGACGTCATCAACGCATTGAAATCCAGCGGTAAATCTTGCGTGGCATCGTCGGAGATGACCCGGACTGTGGCGCTGGGAATCTGGCGCTCACGGCAAATATTTCTGATAACGGACGATTCCATTTCCACTGCGTCCGCGCCGGTCTCCCGCCAAAGTTCGATTTTCTCCACCGCGGTGATGGCGACGCGACGATGGCAATAAAACTTTCCGCGCACCGCGCCTAATTTTTCGAGCTGACCGGCCAGACCTGTGTCGAAATCTTCATCGTAAACAACCGCGCCAAATTTTAATTTAGGGTTCAAACCGCCTGCAAAACCAGCGGTGATGACTCTTTCCGGACGGACGGTTTCAATGGCTTGCCGGATGCCTTCAACGGCATTTTTTCTGCCCATGCCAGTGATCCACGCTTGAGCCCAGAGTGGGCAGAATTTTGCCTCCTCCTTGACCGCGAAGCATATTAATAAATCCACCGGTGGTTTCGCCACCTTGCCAATCGGACCGTAACCTTTGTTGTTTAGTGCCATTGGGAGATTATTTTATACCAGAAAGTCGTTCGCGCCAAATCTTGTAGAGCAACGTCGTCGCATGGACATCGCGCAGGCAATATTCCGCGATCTCCCGGTGCCGCCCTTCGGCCATCATTTGATTCATGTCGAGGCCGCTGACTCCATGGGCTTTGGGCGATTCAATCCCAAACGCCTTGCAATAAAAATCCAGGTTGAACCGCCGCGCCGCGCCGTCGCGTCCGCTCACGTTGTAAAAGGTCAACTGCTCCATCAAATCACAATGCGGATCCACTTGGAACCGGTAGCCCAACCAATTCTTCTGCGACACCGGGACATTTAAGAGAGCCGACCGCAAATAAATAAAAGGCACATCAAACCCCCGACCGTTGAAAGTGACGATGGAATCATAATGTTTGGCGAGGTCCCAGAATTGGCCCAGCAGATCGCCCTCGTCCGCGCACGCGATAAATTGCACTGCGCCGGATTCATCCTCGTTCTCATCCGCATCGTCGGCCAGGAACAACACCTTCCCGCGTGAAGATTCGGCATTGACCATGGCAATACAAACCACTTGTGCGGTAAAAGGCCAGAGATTGAATTGCTTGCGGATGTCGCCCCGTTTGATTTCCCGGGCGGTTTCGTCGGCCAGATTTTCCGCCTCGCGAAACAAATACTCCTGCTGCGCCGAATCAAATTGCTCAACCGGCAGCGCCGAAGTTTCGATGTCAAAAACGAGTTTGGCCATAAAAAAAGACCTGCTGCCGATTGAATCGGCAGCAGGGAATTGGTTGCGGGGGTGGGATTTGAACCCACGGCCTTCAGGTTATGAGCCTGACGAGCTACCAGGCTGCTCCACCCCGCGATCCGGCTAACAACAACACAATAATGGCCCTGGCCTACTTCCGCAAGCCCTTTCGCTGCTTATTTCCAAGTCCTTGCCCGCAAGGACTTACGCTCCAAATTTGTCAAACATCCGCGCGTTCGCCTGCATCAATCGGATCAGATATTTCGATTCAAAAATGCCCAGCGACCCGATATTCGCACCCGTTTCCGTGAACCGTTCCAGTTTGTCCGATCCAGACAACGCCGAGTTCAGCAACACCGGCTGCGGATGCCAGGAATGGCCTTTGGCGGCGCATGGGGTGGAATGATCGCCGGTGATAGCCAGCACGTCTGGACGCTTCTTCAATAAAATCGGCAGCGCCGCGTCAAATTCCTCGATCGCTTTTTTCTTCGCTTCAAAATTCCCATCTTCGCCATACATATCCGTGTATTTGTAATGGATGAAAAAATAATCGTAATTATCGTACTCCGCGATATACCGCTCGAACTGTTCCGCAATCGTCTGCGGCCCTTCGATCTTGATCATGCCGACGAGTTGGGCCAGCCCCTTGTACATCGGATAAACCGCAAGGCAGGCAGGCTTGAGGGCATAGCGTTCTTCAAAAATGGGGATGTGCGGTTGATGCGCGATGCCCCGGAGGAGAAACCCGTTGGCCGGAAGTTCTTTGGCAATGACCGGCAACGCAGCTTTGTAGAAATCAGCGATCAATTTGGCCGCTTTTTTTTGCTTGGCGGATTTTGGATTGACGGGTTTGGATTGCGGAATGGCCACGCCTTCGCGATTCGGATCCGAGTCAGTCAAGGGCCCTTCCAGACCTTTGCCCCGGAAAATCACCACGAAACGATGCCCCTTGCCGGGTTTGATGATGACCTGCGTATCGCCAATTTTTTTGATCTTGCTGGAAAGGAGGGCGCACAATTTTTCCGTCACGCTGGTTTCGATGCGGCCGGCGCGGCGATCGGTCACGATGCCTTTTTTATCGAGCGTGCAGAAATTGGCGCGGGCGGCGACATCGCCGGCCTTCAATTCGAGGCCGAGGCCGAGGGCTTCAATCACTCCGCGCCCGACCTGAAATTCCAGCGGATCGTAGCCAAACAAACCAAGATGCCCCGGACCGCTGCCCGGCGTGATGCCTGGCGCGACGGGAATCATCCGGCCTTGCGCGCTGATTTTGGCCAGCGCGTCGAGGTTCGGCGTTTTGGCCGCTTCGAGCGGGGTGAGGAAATGTTGTTCTTTCGTGGCCAGGTCGCCGAGGCCATCCAGCACCACCAGGACCAATTTGGCTTTTGTTTTGACCGTCAAATTTGAATAAAGCGAATCAAGATTCATGATAATTTAATGTGTAAATATGCCCTCTAAGCGAGACAGCACGATTATCATGGCGATAAACCGACCTAAACGTCAAGTGGCGCGCAAAACAGGGACGATCAAAAGTGATAGTCAATTTCCGGTTTATTATTCAGGGCTTTCCCATTCAGGATAAATTTCCGGTTTGAGTTGACCTCGGCGGATCAATTCCTGCAAGTCACGAATAATTGTCCGGCGAGCCACGCGATATTGCCGGGCCAGAGCCGAGATGTTGGGACGGGCTTTGGTTTTCGAAAGCAACTGTTGGATTTGCGTCTGACGGCTTAACCGATCGGTCGAACGGCTGAAAAGATCGAGGGCATCCACGCGCTTGGAACGTTCCAAGGCCTCAAATTGTTTGACCACTTCAGCTTCGCCACATTCCTGCAATGCGGTGTCCACCGTGCGCTTCAACTCCTCGACATCTACCGGTTTGGGAATGCAATAATGGGCGCGGCGCGGTCCTTGCAAAGACTGGAGTTGCTGGGCCACTTCCAATGCGCCGGACACAATGATGATCGACACGAAGGGCAACAACTCGCGAAATTCGGGAAGGAAGTCCAGGCCTTTTTCGCCATCGGCCAGAACGTGGTCCAGGATGATCAGATTGGGCGGGTCTTTGGCCATCATGGTCAAAGCGTCCGAGCCGGTCAAAGCGCGGGAGAGCCGGAAGTTGGCCAGCCCTTCTTCATAGATCTCGTACTGCAAATCGTCATCTTCCACGACCAGGATTTTTTTCGGTTCGTTCACAGTTATGGGGTTATTCTAAGCCGTGTGACTGATAAAATTCAAGACCGTGCGGGCAAAGGCACAGGGGGGGGAAGAAAATTCCAAATTCCAACAGCCAAGCTTCAAAGTTTATGCGGCGGCACGGGCCAGACGATCAGCAATCGCCCGCCACGAATCCCCGGTCGGCAAATTTTCCACGATGATAAATTCCGCGCCCGCCTCGTCGCACAGATGGAGTTCGGCGTAGATGGCACGGGCGAAGGCTTCGGCATCGTGCGGGATAACTGAGACGCGTCCAAAATTTTGGCGCAAGGGAATGTGGGTATGCGCCACGATGTGAATTTTTTCGAGCGCACAGGGCAAGTGAGAAATTTGCGTCGCCAAATCGTCTTCATCCCGCCATTTCCAAACCATCAATTTGGCCTTCGGCGAATAATGCTTTCGGAGCAAACCGGGACTGCGCAGGGTTTTTTCGGTGTGGGCCGCCGCATCAACGGTTTGCAGTCCTGTATTTGGCATGGCCGCCAAAAGTGATTCGGCGTGAATCATGCCGGGACGCAAAAGGCGCGGAGGTGTTGTGGTCAAGTCAAGCACGGTGGATTCGATGCCGACCTGGGACTGGCCACCGTCCACGATCAGAGGAATTTTTCCGCCGAGACTTTTTTGGACGTGTTCGGCATTGGTGGGAGAAATACGGTTGGAAAGATTGGCGCTGGGCGCGGCGATGGGAAATCCACAGGACCGAATCACCGCCTGGATAAATGGATGGCTCGGCCAACGAAGGCCCACGGTGGCCCCGCCCGCCGTAACGATGTCAGGAATATTTTTAGAACGGGGAAGAACCATGGTCAGCGGGCCGGGCCAAAAGGCTTGTGCCAATTTATCGGCCAGCTCCGGCCATTCAGCCGCGCATTGCCGGGCCATTGCCAATCCAGCGACATGCACGATGATCGGGTTATGTTCCGGGCGGCCTTTGACTTCGTAGATTCGCGCCACCGCTGCCGCGTCCAGTGCGTTCGCCGCCAAACCATAGACCGTCTCCGTGGGCAGGGCCACGAGTTGTCCATCGCGCAGCAGCTCGGCGGCGCGCGCCACAGCGGTGTTGAACAGCGCGGCAGTATGGGTTGGTAGAATGACCGTATTCAAATTTCAGTGACGCAGTATTCTGCATTCGGCAACCCGGCGCAATAGGGATTCAGAGCGCCCCGCCCGGTCGAGCAATTCCATGTAACATATGTAACATGTTTTTGCACTCACTTGTCCGAGCAGATTTGTGTTACATATGTTACATGAAATTGCTTTGGTGCTTTTCGTTCTCAATGCCTCTGGACTGATTGCTGATTACTGATTACTGATAACCCGTGTTAAGCGCCTTAACCAAACAACTGACCAGGGGTGATTCGCTCCGCGACGATCAAGTCGCGGAAGCCGTCGCACATTTGGCCGACACCGTGGCCAATCCGGTTGAGAAAGCCGAATTTCTCGCGGCCCTCGCCCAGAAAGGCGAGACCATTGGCGAAATCCATGCGTTTGCCAAAGAGTTGCGCGCTCGCTCCACCGTTCCGCCGCTCCACACGGAAACCCGGGCCGGCGAAATTCTGGACGTTTGCGGCACTGGCGGCGATCGGCTGAACACGTTTAATATCTCCACCACCGTGGCTCTGGTCGTGGCGGCGGCGGGCGTGACCGTGGCCAAGCACGGCAATCGCGCCATCACTTCGCAATCCGGCAGCGCGGATGTGCTGGAGGCGTTGGGTATCAAGATCGAACTTTCACCGGAGGAAACGGCGCGGTCTTTGCGCGAACATCAATTTGCCTTTTTCTTCGCGGCCAAATATCACCCGGCCTTCCAACAAATCGGCCCTGCGCGCAAACTCTGCGCGGAACGCGGGCAGCGAACGATTTTTAATTTCCTTGGCCCCCTGCTTAATCCGGCCCGGCCCACGATGCAGTTGATGGGCGTTTCACGTCCGGATCTGTGCGAGCCAATCGCGCGAGTTTTGCAGGCGCTCGGCACTCGGCGTGGCATGGTCGTCTGCGGCCAGGTGGACGACCGTCATCTGGACGAACTTTCCACCCTCGGCGAAACCCATTTGGCGGAATTTTATCAGGAACACGGATTTGCCACTTCGTCATTGTCACCAAAGAATTTTCCGCTGCACCCGGCAACGCTGGCCGACTTGGCCGGTGGAGATAAATGGGCCAACGCCAAAATCGTCACCGCGATCCTCCTCGGCGAAGACTGCGGGCCAAAGCGCGATGCCGTCTTGTTGAACTGCGCGGCGGCCTTGATGATCGCCGAAAAAGCGAAGTCCTTGGCGGAAGGCTGGGAACTGGCGGCCGAAGTGATTGACAGCGGCAAAGCTCGCGCGAAGCTGAAGGATTTACAGACGGCGACTTGAGGGTGTGATTGTCAGTGCCGGTCAAGGCATCGTGTCTGAGTTGGTGTTCACGCTTGAGCGTGTTGGGACGTCGGACAACCTAAAGATTGAACATCAGCAAAAAGCGGACCTCAGCTTTACCATCACTCCCTGTTACTCCGACAGAACAAAAAAAGGCGGCCCGATTTCTCAGGCCGCCTTCGTGCAAAATAAATTACGACTATACCTTCTTCTCCTCATGGCCCGTGCCCTGAATATGCACGACTTTATAACCGCCAATGGATTTGAAGTAGATCAACAGCAGCAAATAAATCGTCGCCATGGCGGCGGGGATGAAGGAATCAGCTTTGAGGGTCCTGCGGTCGCCCTGTTGATCCGCCATAACCACCGTCTTCTGCTTGTCATCCCGCTTGTCCGCCGTCGTTTCCTTGGCTGCCCCCAATTTCTTGCCGTCCAATCCGGTGGCGTCGGCAAAAATCAGAAAGCTGCTGGGTTTGTCCGCCTTATATTCCTGATAAACCGCCGGATTGGCCTTGTTCAATTCTTCGCCGGCAAAACGATCCTTGGCGTAACCCAAGCCGGGCGAACCGATCAATCCCGCCGACATCATGCCGATGCCGCCCATGATGCTGATGGCAATCGCCCCGGTGCGCGGAAAGCGATCCGAAGCCACCGCCAGCATCGTCGGCCAGAAGAAAGTTTTTCCCAGCGCATAAACCGCCAGCGCAATCAGCGCTCCGGCAAACGAGGTGATTCCGCTCACCAGATTCAGACCGACACACGCGAGCGAGGCGCAAATCACCAAAAGTCCAACCGGTGAAATCTTTAAATTTTTCTCGATGAAGTGCGCCGAGAAGCGAAGGAAGAACATCAACGCCGAGGTAAATACGAAAAGAATTTTACCCTCCGACGTGGAAAGGATATTCCCGGTGATGTTCTGAATCCATCCATCCGTGCCCAGTTCAACCGCGCCAACCAGCGCATGGGTGAAAAAGAGAATGAACAACAGGATCGAGCCGAGAGAAAACTTCGTGATGATCGCGACCACCAGCAGCGCCGCTCCGCCAATGCCATAAGCCGCGACATCCGGCAGATTCAACGCGTTCTTGAAAAACAACGCCAGTAAAGCGCAAACCACCAACCCGCCAAGAATTCCAACGTCCTTGAACATTTCGCCCAGGCTCAGTCCTTTTTCTGACGCCTCGGATTTTGGGAATTTTTGCCCGAAGAACATGATGCCATAACCGACGGTGGGAAGCAGATAGAGCGAGAGTTGCGTTTTCCAACCAAGATGCATCTGGTCGCCGAGAACCC
>CAIYOY010000222.1 GCA_903927905.1 uncultured Verrucomicrobiales bacterium
GATTTAAAGTGCCGGTCAAACGGGCCGAAGGCTTGGGTAAATGATCACGCGTCAGGTGCGCGCCACCCGCTGCGGCTGGTCCCCCACCCCCACACAGCCGCGCTCCGTCCGAAAATTGACCGGCACTTGCAATCGCACCCGTTTTCATTGTCCCTTTGGTCGAATTTTCTTACTTCCCCGTCGGCGGATTCGTGGCGGGGGCCGATTCCTTTAGGAATTTTTCCAGAATACCAAGATACATGCTCATGGACGGATCAGCGTCGGCTGCGCCTTCCTTTTGCAAGGATTTAAGTTGCCCAACGGCCGATTGGACCTGGGCGCGAAGACCATTCATGTCAACCTGACCGCTCATCAGGCCGCCCATCATTTCGTTGAATTTGTTGTTGGCCTCCGGGCCGGCACCGGCGAGGTATTTATCGCGGATCTGCGGAATCAAATTAGTGGCCGAACCCAGTTGACTGAAAGCAGCGGCGAGGTCGGTGTTGGTATTAACTGTGGCCGGGGTGGAGAGGGCCGCAACCGGCGCGGCTTGTCCGAGGGTAATCACCGCCACTCCACTGCGTGGCAACAGCACTTTCCCCAAATTCTCACTTTGCAAGATGAGCGCGTCCGAGTTGAGCGACACGACCAGCCCTACATAACGGTCGCCGTTTTTCATCTCCACCTGATCGGCGCGAAGCCGGGATGCAGTCAAGAGAACGAATAGAATGATCGCCGTCAGCGATTTTTGGGCGAAACGCGTTTTCATGATGGAATATTACTCTATTCCACCCGCCCCGGCAATTTCAGACGGTGGTTTACTTTTTGCCCAGCCAGCGAACCGCATTTTCAATGATTTTCAGCGGGACTTCCTGTTTGTAAATCGGATAGGTCTCGTGGCCGGGACGGAAATAGAAAACCTTGCCTTTGCCGACATTCCAGAAGCAACCGCTGGTGAATTTCAGGCCATCATCCCACTTTTCTTCCCAGATGGTGGCATCGGGTTTGGGCACATGGAACGGGCCAGCATAAACCTCGGTTTGCGGAATATCAAAAGTCGCGGGCACGCCTTTGGCAATGGGATGGTCGGGCAGAAGGGTGGTCAAATGACTCGGCTTCCCTTCGTTTTTCACGATGGGAAATACGCAGTTCGGCAGCGTGACTTCCAAAAACTTCTGACCATCTCCGGCGGTATCATATTTGAACGAGGGCGTCAGCGGCGCGTCCATTTTTGGAATCACGCGGAATGGGCCTTTGATAAAGGGTTTCGTATTGGCGCGGACGGCTTCGGGAACCGTGGCCCAGGCGTCATCGAGCGTGCGCGCGGCCATCGCTTTCATGAAAACTTCGGACCAATGGGCGGAATGCAGGGCGATCAGATTTATTTGGCCGGTCTTGATGCGGGCCACCACGGCTTCGGCCAGTTCGGGCTTCACTTCTTTGTGGCGTTTATGCCCCCACCAGACCAGCACATCGCAATGATCCAGAACGCCGGGAGGAAGCCCTTGGTCAGGATCATCGAGGTGAACGGATTTGATGGTGAAATCTTTGTTGGTGGCGAGTTCCTTGGCCAACGCGTCACCGAGGAAGCTGCCGTAGGCGGTCTTTTGCTCGGGTTGCGCTTCATCCCAAATAACCACGCGAATTGGGGCGGCGTTGAGCATCGCAGAAAAAAAGAGCAGCCCGGCGGAGAGCAGTTTAATAGCAAGGTGTTTCATGTTGGGTGAATTAAAGTTGAAGAGCGGAGTTAATTAAAGATTATTTTAAAGCCCGGCCAATCTATCCACAGGGTTGACGAAGCGGGCGGAACGGAGTTTGTTCTATTTTTGATGTTAGCGGAATTAAATGAATTGTATCAGCAGGCGATTCTCCGGCACAGCCGGCATCCGCAGAATTTTCGCGCCTTGCCGGAGGCGGACCGGACGGCGGTCGGCAATAATCCATTGTGCGGCGATCACTACACCGTTTTTCTCAAATTGGCCGACGAACAGATCGTTGACCTCAGTTTCACTGGCGCGGGTTGCGCAGTGTCGAAGGCGGCGGGTTCGTTGATGACTGAAACGCTGAAAGGAAAAACCGTATCCGAAGCTCGAAACTTGGCGGACAACTATAATGCCATGTTGCGCACCGGAGAAGTTGACGAGCAGTTGGGAGAATCACAAAGCCTCGCTGGAGTGCATCATTTTCCAACGCGAATCAAATGCGCCCTGTTGCCGTGGGAGGCCATGCGCGCCGCGTTGAACAGTTCGACCAAAGAAGTTTCCACTCAAGAGGTGGCAGGATGAGCGGTTGGGAAAAATTACGGGATGACTTTCCGATTCTTGCGCAGCGCGTTCATGGGCAACCGTTGATCTATCTCGATGGCGCCGCCACTACACAAAAGCCGCGCGCCGTGCTGGAAGCCATGGATCGCTTTTATCAGGAAGATAACAGCAATGTTCATCGTGGTATTCATGAATTGAGTCGCCGGGCCACGTTGGCGTTCGAAGCCGCCCGCGATCGCACTGCAAAATTCATCAACGCCCGGGAATCGGCGGAAATTATTTTTACGCGCGGCACGACGGAGGGAATAAATCTGGTGGCCAATACCTGGGGTGTGAAAAATTTAAAACCTGGGGATGTCATTCTCCTCACCGAGATGGAACATCACAGCAACATTGTCCCCTGGCAAATGCTGGCGGAACGAACAGGCGCAAAACTCGCCTACTTGCCAGTGACCGGTGATGATGGACTTTTGGACCTGAAACACCTGGATGATTTGCTTGGCCCAAAAGTAAAACTGTTCGCCTTCACCCATATTTCCAACACGCTCGGCACCATCAATCCCGTGGCCGAATTTTGCGCACGGGCGCGAAAGCAAGGAATTGTCACACTGGTGGACGCGGCGCAAAGCGCCGGGCATCGGCCGTTGGATGCGCAGGAAATCGGCTGTGATTTTCTATCTTTCTCCGGCCACAAACTTTGCGGCCCCACAGGCATCGGCGCACTCTATGGTCGACGCGAATTGCTGGAAGCGATGTCGCCATACCAAGGCGGCGGGGATATGATCTCTAGTGTGGATTTTTTCCAAAGCTCGTGGAATTCGGTGCCGCATAAATTCGAAGCCGGCACACCGAATATCGCCGGAGCAATTGGCCTTCATGCCGCCTTGGATTACCTCGCCGCCATCGGCCTCGACCAAATCGCAAAGCACGATGCCGAACTGGCTGGCTATGCTTTCGAAAAAATGTCCCGTTTGCCCGGCATCCGATTATTCGGACCAAAGGGGGGGCGTGCAGGAGTAATCAGTTTCATGCTGGGAAACATTCACGCCCACGATGTCGTGACCGTCGCCGACCAGTACGGCCTCGCCTTGCGCGGCGGTCATCATTGCAATCAGCCATTGATGCGCAAACTCGGCGTCGAATCCACCGCCCGCGCCAGTTTTTATTTTTATAATAACATGGAGGAAGCCGATCGTCTGGTGGAAGTATTGAAGGAAATCCAAAGGTTTTTTGGCGAATGACCTGTGAAAATACGAAAGCTTGGCCTTTGCTTGTTCCATGGTTAATCTCCTTCCATGCGTTTGATCGAAGCCATAGTTAACGCGAATCACCTGGCCCTGGCTGGCGATGCCAAAGCCGGGTTGCATGTGACAGATTATGCCGACAGCCTTCCGCTCATCGCCCTGACTTGCATTGACCCGCGCTTGAACCGGTTTTTTCCCGGCGTCCTCGGTTTGCCGGAGGAACAATTCATCTGGTTGCGCAACGCGGGCAACATCCTCACCGGCCCGCTCAGCAGCACCATGCGCTCACTTGCTCTCGCTTGCGCCATCAAAGGCGGCCGCGAAATCGCCATCATCGGCCACAGCGATTGCGGGGTGCGCAAGACCACCGTGGCCACGCTGACCGATCGTTTGAAAGCCCTGGGCATTGACCGGCATCAGTTGCCGGAAAACCTGGCCGAGTTTTTTGGGGTGTTTGCCAGCGAACGGCAAAATGTCATCCGCAGTGTGGATTTTGTGCGCAGCAGCCCGATCATTGGGCCAAAGATTCCCGTGCACGGTCTGTTGGTGGATACCGAATCCGGCAAACTCGAATGGGTGGTCAATGGTTATGAAGCCTTGGTACGACCTGGAGCCAAGGCGATCGCCGGAATTCAAATGCCCGACATCGGTGGCCTCGCCGGTGCCTTTGCTGAACAAGCCGCTTTTAAACTGGGTGAGATGAAGTTTCCTGAATCCAAAATCGGTGAAGTCGTCGCATTTCCTGGTGAATGGGCCTCGCAATTAAAAGCGGCGGTGCATCCCGTCGCTACGACACCCGCACCTGTGGCCAGCGCGCCACCGCCGATTGCCGGGCCGATTCCCGTCCCGCCGCGCATTCCCGACAAAATCCGGATGCGAATGAAAAAGTAAATTACTTCTTCAAATAAACCTCCGCCACGGACTTGGCCACTTTCGTCGCAATGCCATCCTCTCCAGAATTTGTCAGAAGAATCACCACCAACCCATCATCCGGAAACCGCTGATTGCTCGCGGAGAATCCTGAGGTTGATCCGCTATGCCCGATATTTTTGTGTCCTTTGAGTGGATTCAAAAACCACCCAAAACCATATTCATGCGTTGATCCGTCATTCAGTTTGACCGGCGTCCAGATCGCTTTTTTGGTGTCGGCATTAAGCAGTTGGTCAGTGTCAAGCGCAGCATCCCATTTCGCCAGGTCGCCCACGGTCGAGACAATTTCTCCCGCCGAAAAAATATCCGTCAGATCGTAATCACGATTGATGTATTTGCCGGCGCGGTTGGTCTCATAGCCGCTCGCCCGGTTGGGAATCACAGTGCCGGGAAAACGATTGACTGTGTGGGTCATGCCGAGGGGGTGGAAAATCCGTTCATTCATGTAGTCCCAATATTTTTTCCCGCTGACGCTCTCAATGATATGGCCCAGCAGATTAAAGCCCGTGTTGCAGTATTTCCATTTTTCGCCCGGTTTAAAATCCATCGGTTCCTCGCTCATCCGCTTGATGAATTGATCCACCGGCAAATGCTTGGTCAGTTCAAACCCGTCGAGGCCGGTGTAGTTTTTGATGCCGGATGTGTGGGTCAAACAATGTCGAATGGTGATGTCCTTCCATGCTTCTGGTGTACCCTTGAGATATTGGCTGATCTTGTCGTCCACGGAAATTTTTCCGTCCTGCACCAGCAACATGATGCCCGCCGCCGTGAATTGCTTGCTGACCGAGCCGATCTCAAAAACCGTTTCCGGTTTGACTGGAACCTGTAGTTCCAAATTCGCCATCCCATAAGCTGCCGATTTGATCGGCTGCCCGTCTTTGACAACCAACAATGACACGCCAGGAATCGGATGGTGCTTCATGTAATCCGCCACCACGTCGTCCGCCGGATCGGCGTGCAGGGAGAGCGTCAACATCAGGGCAGCGGCGCAGAGCAGTTTTATTTGCATGGGCAGGAAACTACAATTTTCCATTTACCATTGACGAGCGCAAAGTGTAGGATGCGACTGAAAAAGCCGATTCCAAATTCATGGCCCATTTATTTGATGTCATTTACGAAGACGCCGATTTGTTGGTCCTCAACAAACCGGCTGGCCTCGTTTGTCATCCGACCAAGGGCGATGAATATTCCAGTTTGATCAGCCGGATCCGCCTCCATCTGCCGCCCGGCACCACCTCTCATCTGGTCAACCGTCTCGACCGCGAAACCAGCGGCGTCACCATCGCCGCCCGCAGCAGTAAAGCCGCGGGCGAACTCGGCAAACTCCTCGAAAAACGCGCTGTCCAAAAAGAATACCTCGCCATCGTCCACGGCTGGGTGCCGATGGAGCACGGTTCCATCACCTTCTCCCTTGGCAAAGACGAAAAAAGCAAAGTGACCGTGAAAGATTGCGTCCGCTCCGATGGCGCCGAAGCCCACACCGACTTCTTTGTCGAGCGCCGCTTCGAGCGCGAAGATCGCCAGTTTACCCTGATGCGCGTCATTCCCCACACCGGTCGCAAACATCAAATCCGCATCCACCTCGCCGCCTTGGGACATCCTGTCGTCGGCGACAAACTTTACGGCGGCGACGAAGACCTCTATCTCGCCCTCGCCCAGGACCGCCTGACCGACGAACAGCGCGCCCGTTTGATTCTCCCCAACCAAGCCCTTCACGCCCTATCAATTCGCTTGACATGGCGCGGCGAAGAACGCTGTTTCACCGCCCCACCGGATGAAACTTTTACCAATTTTTGCCAAACCACCTAAACATGTTGATCCCAAAAACGATGCAGGCGGTGGTTTACCGTGGCCGCGACGATCTCCGCGTTGAAACCCTGCCCGTCCCCAAAATCCGCTCCGGCGAACTGCTGGTCAAAGTCGCCGTCTGCGGCGTCTGCCCCACCGACATCAAAAAAATCCATTATGGCACCGTTCCCTCGCCACGCGTTTTCGGTCACGAAACCTCCGGCACCATCGTGCAACTCGGTGCTGGTGTGAAAGGATTCCGCGTGGGCGATCGCGTCGGCTTGCATCATCACATCCCGTGCATGAAGTGCCATTATTGCGAACATCGCGCCTTCGCCCAATGCGCCGGCTACAAACGCACCGGCATCACCGCCGGATTCGAGCCGGCGGGCGGCGGTTACGCCGAATACGTCCGCGTCATGCCTTTTGTTTTGGGGGGCGTTGTCAGAATTCCGGCGCGCAACAGTTTTCTGGAAGGTGCCATGCTCGAACCGGTCAACACCGTTTTGAAAGGTGTCCGGCGCTTGTCCTTATTGCGTGGTGACTCTGTAATGGTCGTCGGCCAAGGCCCCATCGGGCTGATGTTCACTCGATTGTTAAAATTACGTGGAATGAAAGTTTTGGCGACCGATATGATGGATTCGCGGCTAAAACTGGCCCGGCGATGGGGTGCGAGCAAAGTTTTCCGGGCCGACGATCTGAATTTATTTGATAAAATCAAATCAGCCGCCCCTCGATTGGACGCAGCCGTTGTGGCCGTGCCAGTGGATGCGGCGGTTCAACAAGCCTTGGAGCTTGTTCGCGGTTCAGGCCAAGTATTGCTTTTTGCCCACACCCGCCCAGGAGATGCGGCGGCGATAGATTTATCATCTATCTGCATGCAGGAGAAGGATTTAGTTGGCAGTTACTCCGCTGATTACACCCTGCAAAAGGAAGCCGCCCGCCTCGTTTTCAGCCGCCAAATAGACATGCGCCAGATCATTTCCCACGAATTTCCCTTGGAACAGACCGCCGCCGCCATCGCCCTGGCGAGCAAACCGACTCCTGATTCACTCAAAATCGTGGTAAAACAGGGTTAAAATCATCACAAACAGTCCCTTTACAACCCGTTGGAATGGAGTATTAATAGGCATGTTTTGGATACCGAAAAATAGTTCAAAAAAAGATGAAAAAAAATTTGACATAGCCGCCGCCATCTGAGATAGTGCCAACACACACGGACAACAAAAAATTAATATTATGAGAACAAAAACACTGATTCTAAGCGCAGTCGCTGGCCTCGTTGCTTGCGTCGCTGCCAAAGCTGACACCAACGTCTATTCCCTCAACGCGGTCGGTTACATCAACGTGACCTGCCCTCCTGGATTCACGATGATCGCGAACCAGTTGAACAACATCACCAACGGTGTTGCCGACAATAGCTTGGCAACTTTGATCCCCAACGTCCAATACGGCGTTGATGGCGACGGCAATCCGCTCGGCACGATGGACGGTATCGTCGTTTTTAAATACAACGGCAGCTATGTTAATGAAACCGGCGATGCCACCAGCCCTGGCGGTTGGTCCGGCGGCGGCCTTCTGACCTTTAACCCCGGTGAAGCCGGTTGGTTCAAAAACAACCGTTCCACTAACATCGTTCTCACGTTCTTCGGCGAAGTGGTTCAAGGAACCCAGACGAATACGCTCGTTGGTAACGGCGGCGGCACTCCGAAATTCACCATGGCCAGTTCGATTGTTCCCCAGGCTGGCGGCTTGGACACAACCTTGGGTTTGGATAACACAGTAACCGGCGTTGACGGCGATGGCAACCCCGTCGGCCTGTTGGACGGTGATGTCTGCTTCGTTTGGACTGCCGGTCCTGGTGGCGGCTATGTTTCTTCCACGGCTGATGCGACCACCCCTGGCGGATGGGCTCCTGCTGAACCGCAATTGAATGTTGGCCAAGGCTTCTTCTACCGCACGCGCACCACGCGCTCATGGGTTAGAACCTTCTCCGCGAATAACTAATTGATTTGAGCAGTTGGAAATAAGTAAAAATATGAAAAAAATTCTAGCAATAACTACTCTGAGCATGCTTGCAGTTGGCGCGTTCGCTCAAGGAACGATTATCTTCAACAATAATAATGCTGGCACTGCTGTGAGCCATGTGTTTGCTCCGCAAACCGACAATCCAGCTTTGCAGCTCACTGGCAACAGATCACAAGACTCCTTCCCGCCGGGAACGACCGTCTATAATGGTGGGTTTCTGGGTGGAGGCACCAGCGGATTATATACCACTGGCACTCGTTACACCGCACAAATCTGGTCCGCTGGCGGCACTGGTCAACCGTTGAGCAGCTTGGTGCCCATAACTCAATACACCACTACCATGCGAAACAATGGCGGGGCCGGATTTATTCAATCCTTCTCTCCTACTGGTGATGCTGGTTTGACGAACACCTCCTCTGGTAATGCTACGGTTCAGTTGCGCGTCTGGGATAACCAGGCTGGCACCGGTTCCCCTGACTGGGCCACTGCCGTTGCGAATAATGCGGCTCGTGGCTCTTCCATCGCCTTTGACGTCACCGGCCTGTGGAATGGCACTGGCACTCCTGGACCGTCTGTCAACATGCTTGGCCTGACGAGCTTCAACATTGTTGCCGCTCCTGAGCCCAGCACGATTGCTCTGGGTGTCATGGGAGCCGCAGCCTTCTTGATGCGTCGTCGCAACAAGAAGTAATCATTGTTCAATCTTCACAAAGAGCCGCTCCAAAAGAGCGGCTCTTTTTTTGTCACTGCATCACATTTGAACGATTATCGCCATTCGCAATCGTTTGACATGAAGGTGGCACGGACTTATTCTTCGCTCTGTCAATGGCGCGTTCGTCTATCAGTTAGGACACGGCCCTCTCAAGGCTGAAAGACGGGTGCGATTCCCGTACGCGCTACCATCCGGCCGATCAGGCCAGCCTTCGGCCAACATTGCCTTTGGTGCTAATCTTGTTAAGTTTGTTGTCGCAATGTTTTTAAAACCCGGTCAACGAATGATTCTTATTTTCTTTGGATTAATAGTCCTGACCGCAGCAGTTTATTATCCGGCCCTGATTTGTGATTTTGTCAATACGGATGATCCGCTTTATGTCACTTACAATTTTCACATCAATAGCGGCTGGAATTGGGCAGAATTGCCCTGGTGTTTTCAGGCGGGCTACGCCTCCAATTGGCATCCTCTGACTTGGCTGTCGCACATGCTGGATTGCCAAATCTTTGGCCTGAAACCAGCGGGGCATCATGCGACCAATGTTCTTTTACACTGCCTCAATTCCGGGTTGCTGTTCCTGGTGTTGCAACGTTTGACTGGAGCCTGGTGGCGCAGTGCCCTGGTGGCGGCATTGTTCGCATGGCATCCGTTACATGTCGAATCCGTCGCTTGGATTTCCGAGCGGAAAGATGTTTTGTGCGGCCTGTTTTTCCTGTTGAGCCTTTGGTGTTATGCCGGTTATGGCCACCAGACCAAAACCTCCGGTAACCGCAGCCCTCTTTTGTTCGGCAGTTATTGGGGTGCTTTGGTTTTTTTTGGCCTGGCGCTTCTGTCCAAGCCCATGGCGGTGACGCTGCCGTGCGTTTTGCTATTGTTGGATCAATGGCCGCTGAACCGGCGGGCAATGCCGGAACCACGCTCGTGGAAATGCCTGCTTGGGGAGAAAACTCCCTTCTTGCTGCTCTCCGCCATGGTCTGTGTGATTACCCTCCAAGCCCAAAAAAAATCTGGAGCCATTGTTGCGCTGGGTCAAAATTCGCCGTTCCTGGGCCGAATGTTCAATGCGTTGCTTTCCTATTATCGCTATGTCAAAAAATCCTTCTGGCCGGCTGGCCTCGTCGCCAAGTATCCATTTGACAACAAAATTAGCTTGGGCGAGTTGCTGGCGGCGGCGGCTTTTTTGGTGTTGGTGTCTGTCCTGGCCGTGCGCTGGCGCAAGTCCCGGCCGTGGTGGCTGACTGGCTGGCTGTGGTACGTGGGGATGCTGGTGCCGGTCATCGGTCTGGTGCA
>CAIYOY010000223.1 GCA_903927905.1 uncultured Verrucomicrobiales bacterium
ATCCCATTTAATGTACCCAGATGGATTGTAATGACATTGCTCTGCCTGATTGTCATAACGCCAGTCCGTTTTTTTCTGAAAAGGAAAAACGCTACGAGTTAAACTTTTGCAGTTGATAAACAACTGTAATAAACAAAGAAAGGTTAATTAAAATGAAAAAAATGATACTGTTATGTTTAGCCATTGGAATGGCAATGACGGCTCCTGCGGGCGTCTTTGAAACCTGCGTGGATGACCCCGGATGTCACAAGCAGCCAGACAATGGTGCGTGCATTCCCGGGGCAGAAGGGGCTTGCGGCGGAACAGTGAACTATTTTGTCTGTAGCGGCAAAACAATGTGTGAAAACACATTTAGTATTTGGTGCGGCGGCAGTTCATCCACCTTCACTCTCACAAAATTTACGGGTGTTTGCCAAGGCGATCCTTGCGCCCCTCTATTCGATAACGGCGTGCTTGCATACGCGCTTCCAAACGACTGCGATACCTGATTTGGTTTAAGACATGGGGCGATACATGCACTGATTTAATTTTCAGTGCATGTGTTCTGCTACGGGGCAAAATGAAAAAATTAATTTTAATGTTAATCCGGGTTTTTGGGGGTGTTTATTTTTTTTTAGGAGTTTTAAAGTTGCAAAATCTGCTATTCGCTAAGGATGCCATGTTGGATTATCTTCAATCACCCAATCCGATTTTTTATTTTCTAACGAATAAGCCAATTCTTCTTGCAGCCGCTGTGGTTGAACTTATTGTTGGCCTATTTCTCATGTTCCCTCGGATGTCGTTACGGACGTCAGCTAAGATGTTGGTTTGGGTGTCGGCAGTAACGATAGGGTATAAAATAGGATTAACCCTGGTTCACTACAAAGGCCCTTGTGGGTGCTTGTTGGGAATCAACAGCTTGCTTCCCATCTCAATCGCGGCACAAAAAATTATAGCGGACGTGATTTTGGGATGTGCAATATTGTTGGGTATTTGTGCAATGGTAAGCGTTAAGAGTGAGCCCCCTCCAGATGCTGGCTAACACTTGCTTGAGCCATGATAACCATAATATGTCGCGAAACTTGCTTTTGAAATGTCTTTGAGTGCAAATTGGAAGCCGTTGAATATTCCTTCTGCTAATCTGCTTACCTTGGGGTTCTTTTATATTTTTATTTTTTTTGGAGATGCGATTGAGCATGCGTGTTCAGGATGGGTGGGGCGCTTTCTTCGGGAGATAAAATTTATTTCAACAGATCCCGGCACGCGCAAATTCATTCTTTTGTGCTTTTTGATTGGCTTCCTGAAAAAGATCCTCTTCTCGGCAGGCCCAAGTTTATTCTGGAAAAGGTTTAAGGCGGATTTTTGGTTGGCAGGTGTTTTCCTGATTTTTACTTTCTCATGTATAAGCGAAGGCTCAAATTCCATCGAGCCTATAATTTTTTTAGGCAGTATTATGCTGGGGCGGATAATTGCTGTCAGCCTTGCGCTCCAGGCTGGAAAAAATATACAAGATTCATTCAGAAATGTTGCCGTCCAGACATCTTTTTTTTTGATAATATTGTTTGGGCTGGCTTCAGTCTGTAAATACGACTTTGGCCAAATCTATTGTTATAATGGGCAAAAGCGCCATTCCGGGCCATGGGAAACCCCAAACACCTTTGGATTAATGATGGGTACTGGGTGGGTATTTTGTCTTGGACACCTTTTTTTCTTGCGGCGTTGGGCAATCAGGGCACAGAAGCTTTTAGTTTTTTTTATTCTCTTGCTGGCCTTGATTTTTATCACTCAAGGGTTAGTTGCGAGCTACTGTCGAGGGGCATGGTTGGGGGCGTTTTTGGGGTTGGTTTACTTAGTAGTTTTTGCTTCACCCGACTCAAAACCGAATCGGCATTTTGGTGATAACCGTAGCGCAGTGTTGGCGATGGTTTTTTTGCTGTTATTTTGTTTTTTGGGTCAGAAGATTTTTCAAAACGAATCATTACTGATGAGGCGCGCAAGCTCGGTGGTGGATCAAAATGATTTTTCTTGGCAAAACCGGATTGTAGCTTGGAAAGGGGCATTGCAAATGTGTCAATTGCATCCTTGGTTTGGAACAGGATGGGATCAAAGCGGCGTTTTTTATAAGAATTTTTATCTTCCATTCAAAAATGATGACTCCGGGGCGTTTGCTACGAACGATTATCTTAAATTGGGCGTTACCACAGGCCTTTTGGTGATGATTTGTTTTCTAATGCATATATCACGTTCATTCGTCAGGCCTTGTGAAGATAAAGCATTTGTCTATGACTCGTCTAGCGCTCTGCAACACTGCTGCCGGGCGGCGCTGGTGGTTTTAATCGTTGGCTTCTGGTTTGATGGAGGAATATTCGTTCTTCCTACCAGTGTTGTTTTTTGGACGTTTCTCGAAATAAGTGCCATCCCAGACGGTATGGAATTTAAGGAATCTTAAAAGCCTTTAAGTGACAAAGCGACTGTTTTGTAACATCCTTCCGTCGTTGCTATGCGAAATACTTTTATCCGCGCCGACGATTGCGATCTGACCGGCTCCGACCGAATCCTCAGTGACCACATTTCAGAAGCCATCCAGTTCCGTTCATTGGATCGGCAATTGTGGACATGAATTAATCTCGCAGGCATGATGCCAAGCGTGATGAAATTTTTTACCGTAATGGTAATGATGGCCGGACTGTATGCTGTCGAGGCGGCCCCGGCTCCGCGCACGATTCCCCATCCATTAGCATCGCATCCCGGAAATATTTTTTTACACGGTGAAAATGTGGTTTTAACCGCGCCCACCGGCACCAATGAAGCCTGGCAAATATTGGATTACGATAAAATGACGGTGAAGGATGGGGCTATGAAAGATGGCATGGCGGAGATTGGGTCGTTACCCGTCGGTTATTACGAGCTGCATTATCGCACGAACATTGTTTTTTTTGGAGTCTTGGAACCGTTGGCCGCGCCGACGCCGTTGACGTCGCCCATTGGCATTGATGTCGGGCTGGCGTGGTTTACGCAAACCCGCGAGCAGATGGAAAATTTCACCAGCCTGAGCTTGTTGGCCGGGATGAACCGGGTGCGCGATCGGATTTATTGGGGTGAATTGGAACCGAAGCGCGGGGAAATTTCCGCCAGCAACCATTACGATACTTCCCTGGAAATCCAGGCGGCGGCGGGATTGCAGGTGTTGGATGTCAATCACGCATCGCCCCCTTGGGCCAATCCAGATGGCCGGCGTTTTCCACTCGATCTGCGGGACGCTTATAATTTTTACCGGGCGATGGCGAAGCGATGGGAGGGAAAATTGGCGGCGTTCGAGCCGTGGAACGAAGCAGACATCGCGATGTTTGGCGGACATACGGGCGATGAGATGGCGTCGCTGCAAAAGGCGGCGTATTGGGGATTGAAGAGCGGGAACCCGAAGCTGACGGTTTGCCAGAATGTGTTCGCCATTCCCCGGGTGGCGACACTGCGGAATTTCAATGACAACCACGCCTGGCCTTATTTCGATACGTTTAATCTGCACCATTACGAGCAGTTCTCGGAATATCCGAGAGTGCATCGGGATTATCTTTCGGCGGCGGCGGGGAGGCCGTGGTGGGCGACGGAATGCAATGTGACAGTACACTGGAGCGGGGATGAAAAACAGCAGGAGCCGTCGCCGGAGAATTTGCGCATCCAGAGCGAAAGGGTGGCGCGGATTTATGCGGAGGATATTTATTATGGGGCTTCGGCAGTTTTTTATTTCATGCTGCCGCATTATGTGGAGGGGCCGCAACAATACGGGGTGTTGCATAAAGATTTGTCGCCGCGCCCGGCTTATCTGGCGGTGGCGGCGGCGGGAAGATTGCTGGCGGATGCAAAATCCATCGGGCGATTGAAAGACGCGGACGGAGTGCTTTTCACGGCGAAGCCGGACGGGAAGGGGGCGGATGTATTGGTGGCGTGGTCGGAAACGGAAAAAGACATAACCCTGCCCAAGCCGCCGCAAGCTTGTTTTGATCATTTGGGCCGCGCGTTGAAAGTGAGCGGAACGACGGTGAAGGTGGGACAGGCACCGGTTTATGTGATTTTGGCCAAGGACAGCCGACCGGAAATCACGCTGCCGCCCAAACGCGAAGAATGGTATTTGGGGAAACCCAGCCCCATCGTCTTGCAGGCGTTGCCGCCGGAAAAAGACATCGTGCTGAACAAATCCGCTTACCACAAAGCCACCAATGAGTTGAGCGAAGTGCCGGTGTTCCTTTACAATTTTGGCGACAAACCGGCCAAAGGAAAATTTACTGTGACCGCGCCGGAACATTGGACGTCCGAATTCCCGGAAGAAGTGGAGATTGCGCCGGGCGACCGGAAGCAATTGACCTTGAAATTGAAAGACGCGGGCGAGTGGCCGATTGCGCGGGTGCAGATCAAGGGTGATTTCGGCCCGGCTGGAAAATCGTTTCTTGCGTTGCGTTTTGCGCCCTAATCATATGAAAACATTACTCAAATGTCTCGCCGCTGTGTTGCTCCTCACGAGCACGTTGGCGGCCAAAGAAAACGGCTCGTCAGTAGCCTCGCCCCACCCATGGAATGTGGTCCTCATCCTCGTGGATGACTATGGCTGGACGGATTTGGGCTGTTTCGGCAGCGAACTGTATGAGACGCCGAACATTGACAAGCTGGCCCGCGAGGGGATGAAGTTCACCCAATCCTATTCCGCCTGCACCGTTTGTTCCCCGACCCGCGCCGCGATCATGACCGGCAAATATCCCGCGCGGTTGCACGTGACCGATTGGATTCCCGGATTGCCGCCGGAAAATCCCAAACTGCTCGTACCGGATTGGACGAAATATCTGCCATTGCAGGAAGTCACGATCGCGCGGGCCTTGAAAAACGCCGGTTACGCCACGGCCAGCATCGGCAAATGGCACCTGGGCGGCCCGGAATATTGGCCGGACAAACATGGTTTTGACCTCAATCTCGCCGGCACTGAAGCCTCCAATCCAAAAAGTTATTTCGCGCCCTACCACATCGCCACGCTGCCCGAGGGGCCCGATGGAGAATACTTGACAGACCGCCTCGGAGTCGAAGCCTTGCGCTACATCGAGAAAAATAAAGACAACCCGTTTTTCCTGTACCTGCCCCACTTCGCCGTTCATCTGCCGGTGCAGGGCAAAAAAGAGATCGCCGCCAAATATCGCAAAAAAATCCATGACGGCATGTCCCAAACCAATGCCATGTACGCCGCGATGATCGAAAGCATGGATGAAACCGTCGGGAGCATCCGCCAGAAATTGGACGACTTGAAAATTTCCGATCACACCTTGATCATCTTTGCCTCGGACAATGGCGGACGCGTTCCCACCACCTCGAACAAACCGCTGCGGGTCGGCAAAGGCTCCTGTTACGAGGGCGGCACGCGTGTGCCGTTGATCATCTATTGGCCTGGTGTGATCAAACCGGGCAGCGTTTGCGAAACGCCGGTCATCAGCATGGATTTTTATCCGACCATTCTGGACGTGGCTGGAATCAAAGACCCCGCGCATCATGCGATGGATGGACTGAGTCTTGTCCCGCTCTTGCGGCAGAAAGGCAAGTTCCAGCGCGACGCCCTTTTTTGGCATTATCCGCATTACCAACATTACCAACTCGGCGGCACCACGCCGTACAGCGCCATTCGCGCCGGAGATTTCAAGTTGATTGAATTCCTGGACGACCAACGGGTGGAACTTTACAACCTCAAAGATGATATCGGCGAGCAACACAACCTGGCCAAGGAAATGCCAGCCAAAGCCGATGAGTTGCGCGCCCGCCTGCACGATTGGCGCAAAGAAGTCGGCGCGCAAATGCCCGCGCGCAATCCCAATTACGATCCCGCCCGCCCGGAACACGATCCGGCGGTGGATAAAAAGAAGAAAAAAGCGGCGGAGTGACAAGTCCGTCAGGTTGTGTCATTATCGCGGAGTCACTATGCGAAATATTTTAGCAGCATTACTTCTCTCCGCCGGGCTGGCCCAGGCCGGGCAAATTTTCACGAACTCCTTTGAAGGAGCCAAACAGCCGCAAGTCGCGGTTTCAGCCGACGGGGTGATTTGCGTCGTTTTCGGTTGCAGCAATGCGGTTTACTTCGTCCGCTCCAATGATCGCGGCCAGACGTTCTTGCTCCCTCATCTTGTGACCGCGTCGTCCCAAATGCCGCTGGGGATGAGGCGCGGACCGCGCATTGCCATCGCCGGCGATGACGTTGTGGTCACGGCGGTGGATCATCGAGATCTGATCTGTTTTACTTCTCCGAACATGGGACTGACGTGGTCGGAAGGAAACAGCATCAATGATGTTGCTTTCTCCGCTCGCGAAGGGCTTCACGCCTTGGCCGCGTCCGGGAAAAAAGTCTATGCCGCCTGGATTGATCGGCGCTTGAAAAAGGCCGAATTATGGGGCGCCATTTCCAACGATGGCGGTAAAACTTGGGGAAGAAACAAGCGCATCTACCAGTCTCCGGACGGTCATATCTGCGAATGTTGTGCGCCAAACGTGGTTTTCACCCCGGACGGCAAAATCGTCGTCATGTGGCGGAACTGGTTGAAAAAGAACCGCGATCTTTACTGGGCCATCAGCTCGGACAACGGCGAGACTTTTTCGGCGGCGGTTAAACTGGGGAGTTCTTCCTGGTCGTTGGATGCCTGCCCCATGGACGGCGGCGGGCTGGCGGTGGGGCCAGACGGGAAACCGGTCAGTGTCTGGCGCAGCAAGGAGAAGATTCTGACGGCCAAAGGACACGGCGGTGAAAAAACTATTTCACGCCACGGGACTCAACCTGCGGTCGCAGTCGGCGGCAAAGATCTCTATTACGTTTGGCTGGAGGGAACCAACCTGATGACCGCCATCTCCACCCCGTCCGGCCTGAAAGCTCTGCGGCTCCTCGCCCAAAATGCGGCTTATCCGGCCATTGCCCCCATGCTCCGAAGACTCCCCGTCGTCGTTTGGGAATCCAACTCCGGCCTGTGGGTTGAGCAACTGACAGGCCCGCCCATGGCCAAACTTGCCAAACCCGCGCATTGATGCAACATCCTGCGTGAAAATTTTCCCCGATGGCGCGGAAAAATCACGACTCCGCTGTTTCTGTCAATCAGGGACGATGGGAAAGCCCCTGTTTTCCGCCGATTTTCGAGTTTTTTCCGACTCACGAAAATGTGGCACGGATTAGGCTATATATTCGGGCGAAGCTGCTCTCGGATAAAGAATTTCTCGGAACAGGTAAAGCCTGGAGGTGGGCTTGGGGAACCAGTTCTGGGAAAAACGTCGAACCGCTCTTTATCCATTGCAGCTTCTTTTATTTTTGGACTTAACCAAAATGCGTGAGTTTGACGCACGGTGCGTGAAAATAACTGGTTTATACGCATTTTATGGATGAGTTCGTGGGGAAAAAATATGGCATGGATTAGGCTTATTTTTCTGCCGATAGAGGGGTTGACTGATAATTAGAGCGTTTTTTGGAATGGGCTTTTCAATTGAGGTGAGGTGGGGAGCCTGGTTCCAGAAAACTTTAAGCGAACCGCTCTTTTGACCAGTCTTCCCCTCTATCCTATTTTTAGGGCGAACGGGGCGGGGTCCAGACCGAAGGGATGTCGTCCGGGTTTGACATGGAACTGTGCTGGCCGATAGGATTAACCCCTTTCAGTCTGCACCTGAAAACGAAAAGACAATTGTGTCCGCTAAAGACGACTATTTGATAGATTTGCTGCTCGACATGGGTCAAGTGACCGAAGAGCAGATTGCGCCCTTGCGAGAGGAAGCCCTTTCCTCCGGAGAAGGGTTGATTCATCTTCTTCTGGCCAAAAAGGTCATCCGTCCCATTGATGTGGCCCAGGCCAAGGCGGCGCATTTCGGGGTTGAATATGTCAACTTAACGGAGATCCGTTTGACCGACGATGTCATCGCCTCGATACCCCGGCACGTGGCCAAACGCTATCGCGCCATCCCCGTTTCCAAACACGGCAACACCATCGCCGTGGCGGTTTCCGATCCTTCCGACCTCGATGCCATTGACAGTTTGCAGCGGACGGTCAATGCGGACATTGAATTGCGGGTCGCGCTGGATGATGAAATTGAAGCGGCGCTGAAAAAGTATTACGGGGCGGATGACAATGAAGTCGGGAAGATGATCCAGGACATCACCGAAGGCGAAGTGGAAGTGGCCGCGCCCGGCGGCAAAGGCGGCTTGGGCGATGCCGGCGAAACGGTGGAGGCGGATGCGCCGATCATCAAACTGGTCAATACCATCATCGTCGAGGCTTTCAAGTCCCGCGCCTCTGATATTCATTTGGAGCCGTTGTCCAAAACCTTTCGGGTGCGCTATCGGATTGACGGCGTGTTGCACGAGATGAAAAGTCCTCCCAAACGGTTGCAAGCGGCGATCATCAGCCGTCTGAAAATCCAGTCCAACATGTCCATCGCTGAACGGCGCATTCCGCAGGACGGACGCATCCAGACCCAGGTGGGCGGCAAGCTGATCGATTTGCGCGTTTCCTGCCTTCCGACCAATCACGGCGAGAGCATTGTCATGCGTATTTTGGACAAGGAAGGTTTGAAACTCGGTCTGCCGGAGCTGGGCTTTTTGACCGATGACCAACAGACTTTCGAGCGTCTGATCGGTTTGCCCGACGGCATTCTCCTGGTCACCGGACCGACCGGTTCCGGCAAAACCACGACGCTTTATTCCTGTCTTAATTTCATCAACCGGCCCGACCGCAAGATCATCACGGTGGAAGACCCCGTCGAATATTTGCTGGCCGGCATCAACCAGGTGCAGGTCAGTGAAATTGTCGGCCTGACCTTTGCCGCCGCGTTGCGCTCCATGCTGCGCCAGGCGCCGAACGTGGTCATGCTGGGGGAAATTCGTGACTTGGAAACGGCCTCCATCGCCATCAATGCCTCGCTGACGGGGCATCTGGTCTTCTCCACGCTGCACACCAATGACGCCCCCGGCGCGGTGACTCGTTTGATTGACATCGGGGTCAAGCCCTTCCTCGTCGCCTCTTCCACCCGCGCGCTCATGGCCCAGCGTTTGGTCCGTAAAATTTGCAAACATTGCGCCGCCCCGGTGGTGCCGACGGACACGGAATTGCGCGCGCTGGGGATTGATCCCTCCAAGATCGCCGGAGCCAATTTCATGAAGGGCAAAGGCTGCCATAACTGCAACAAGAACGGCTATCGCGGCCGCTTTGGCGTGTTTGAAATTTTCGTGATTGATGACGAGGCGCGAAAATTGATTTACGATCGCGTGCCCAGTTCCGTTTTGCGGACCCGCGCCCGCGAGATGGGCATGAGGACCTTGCGCGAAGACGGCGCCCGCAAAGTCATGGCCGGCATGACCACGGCCGAGGAAGTCATTCGCGCCACCACCGGAGATACCGAATAATTTTTATCCATTATGTCTTATTCAATGTCTGATCTGTTGCAGTTGGTCGTGTCCGAAGGCGCGGCTGACCTGCACATCCGCGTCGGCCTCGCGCCCGTGATCCGCGTCCACGGCATTCTCCATCGCGTCGAAGGGCCGCAGTTGAAACAGGAAGACACCGAAGAACTGATGCGCAGCATCACTTCCGAAGATCACATCCAGCATGTCCGCGAAAAAGGCGGCGCCGACTTTGGTTTTGCCTTCGGTGAAATGGCGCGCTTTCGCGTCAGCGTTTTCAAGGAAAAGGGAAACTTCGGGATGGTGCTCCGCCAGATTCCGAGCAAACTGCTGACCCTCGAACAGATCGGCCTTCCCGCGCACACGGTAAAAACATTGATCAACAAACCGCGCGGACTCATCCTGGTCACCGGCCCGACCGGCTCGGGGAAAACAACCAGTTTGGCTTCGATGATCAACATCATCAACGAAGAGCGCGATGATGCGCACATCATCACCATCGAAGACCCCATCGAATATTATCACAAGCACAAGAAGGCCGTCGTCACCCAGCGCGAGGTCCATGTGGATGTGCCCAGTTTCGCCGAGGCCCTGCGCCGCGCGTTGCGCCAGGACCCGGACATCATTCTGGTCGGTGAATTGCGCGACTTGGAAACGATGGAAGCGGCCATCACCGCCGCCGAAACCGGTCACTTGGTCTTCGGCACCCTGCACACCACCGGCGCGGCCAAGACGATTGATCGTATTGTCAACGCCTTCCCGATGAACCAGCAGGAAACCATCCGCATCCAGCTTTCCACCGTCTTGCAGGCGGTGATTTCGCAGTTGCTCATTCCGCGCGTGGACAAGCCGGGACGCGTGGCGGCCTATGAAATCATGATCAACACCCCGGCCATCGCCGCCCTGATCCGTGACAACAAAACGTTCCGCATCAATTCCGACATCCAAACCGGCGCCAAATACGGCATGGTGACTTTGGACGGTTTCCTGATGGAAAAATATCAGGCGGGCATGATCGCGCGCGAAGAAGTCATCAATAAATCCCAGGACACCCAGACCGTCATCCAAAAACTGGCCGAATGGGAAGCCGCCCAGGCCGAACAAATGGCCCGGGAAAAACCGCCGGAGAATGAATAACCGGTATGTCTGACACCATTTCCAATCCTTTGCTGGACCTGATCCGCGAGCGCGGCATGCTCGACGATTTGCAATTGGAAGAGGTCAAGGAAGAATACAACCGCAGCGGCAAACCGATCAGCGATATTCTACAGGATTTCGGTTTGCTTGACATGGATGCCCAACTCCAGGTTGTGGCTGATTACCTGGGGACTGAAGTCGTGGACGTCGGCGCCCGCGAACTGACGCCGGACATTCTGGCCGCTTTGCCCGCAGATGCCGCCCGCATGTATAAGTGCATTCCGGTCGCCGTGTTCGAATCTTCCATCCAGATGGCGTTTTCCGATCCGCTCAATACCCAAACCGTCAGCGAACTCGGCTTCCTGGTTAAAAAGGAAATCGTTCCCGTTGTGGGCAATCCGGCGGACATCGAAAAAGCCATTTCCCGTTATTACGGCGATTCCCAAACGAGTGTCAGCGACGTGCTCAACGAATTGGGCAAGAATGATGATATTGCCCGCGAAGTGGCCGAAGCCAGCGCCAGCGGAGCTTCCGGCGACTTGACCAACCTGGCCAACGAAACTCCGATTGTTCGTTTCGTGAACCTGGTGATGTCCCAAGCGGTGCAGGATCGGGCCAGTGACATTCATTTTGAGCCGTTTGAAGACGAATTTAAGATCCGCTACCGCGTGGACGGCGCGTTGTATGAAATGGCCCCGCCCCCGAAACATCTGGCTCTGCCCGTTGTTTCGCGCATCAAGGTCATGGCCAACCTGGATATTTCCGAACGGCGTTTGCCGCAGGACGGACGCATCAGCATGATGGTCAACAATCGGCCGATTGATTTGCGCGTGTCCACCCTTCCGACCCAGTTCGGCGAATCCGTCGTGTTGCGCGTGCTGGATCGCGGGTCGGTGAACTTGGACATCAAGATGCTTGGTTTTCCCAAGGCGGTGGAAGAATATATTGTCGAAGCCATCCAGCAGCCCAACGGTATTTTCGTCGTGACCGGCCCGACCGGTTCCGGCAAAACCACCAGCCTTTACGCCTGCCTGCGCCAAATCAATGGGATTGATGTCAAACTGCTGACGGTCGAAGACCCGGTGGAATATGACATTGACGGCATCATGCAAGTGGCGGTCAACGACGCCGTTGGCATGACTTTCGGCAAAGCGTTGCGCTCGTTTCTCCGCCAGGACCCGGACGTGATCATGCTCGGGGAAATGCGCGACCTGGAAACTTCCCAAATTGCCATTCAAGCCTCTCTGACGGGTCACTTGGTCTTGAGCACCCTGCACACCAACGACGCGCCCGGTGCGGTCACTCGTTTGGTGGATATGGGCGTGGAACCGTTTTTGATCTCTTCCACCCTCATGGGGGTGCTGGCCCAACGTCTGGTCCGCACCGTCTGCAAAAAATGCCGCACGCCCTTTGAGCCGACCGAAAATCAACTGAGCATGCTGAACCTTTCAGCCCATGACATTGGCGACAAGGTCTTTTATTATGGCCGCGGCTGTTCGGTTTGCAACGACACCGGCTACAAAGGCCGAAAAGGCATTTACGAATTGCTCGTGGTTTCCGAACCGATCCGCCGCTTGATCAATGAACGCGCCCCCACGGTGGTGCTGCGCCAGAAAGCCGTGGAACTCGGAATGACCACACTGCGGGAAGACGGACTGAGGGGCATATTCGATGGTGACACCACCATTGAAGAAGTGGTAAAATACACCTGATCTTATGCCGAAATTCTCTTATGTTGCCATGGATTCGCGGGGGAAGGAAACCAAAGGCACCCTCGACGTTGCGAGTCAGAACGAGGCCATCGGTCGGATCAAGGAGATGGGCTTTTTTCCCACCAAAGTAGTCGAAGTGGACAAAGACAAGGGCAAGCCGGACGCCACCGCCGCCGGCGCGAAGAAAGCTCCGGCCAAGAAAAAGGGGAAAGGGATAAACATCAATATTCCCGGACTCAGCGGCCGGGTTAAAAGCAAAGTTCTTACCACCTTCACCCGTCAATTGGCCACTCTCGTGCAAGCCGGCCTCCCCTTGCTGCGCGGTCTGCGCGTCTTGGAAAAACAGGAGCGCAATGCCAATTTAAAACGCATCATCGGCGAACTGGGCACCTCCATCGAAGGCGGCAGCACCTTCTCCGAGGCCCTGGCCCAGCATCCCAAGGTTTTCAACCGTCTCTTCGTCAACATGGTCAAGGCCGGTGAAATGGGCGGCGTGCTCGAAGTCGTTCTCCGCCGTCTTTCTGAGTTCATGGAAAAAGCGCAAAAGATCAAAGGCAAAGTCATCGCGGCCATGTTCTATCCCGTCGCCGTCATGGTGGTGGCCGTCGTCATCATGGGCGTCTTGATGGTCTTCGTCATTCCCAAGTTCAAAGAAATTTTTGAAGGCGCTTTGGGCAACGGCCAGGAACTCCCCGGCTTCACCCAGTTCGTCCTGG
>CAIYOY010000224.1 GCA_903927905.1 uncultured Verrucomicrobiales bacterium
CATCACGATAGGCCCTTCCGGGAATGTCTTATCCACTTCATCGCGAGGAATCAGCCCATGAAATAACACCGGTAAAATCAAAGCCCATAAAACCTCCAAAAGAATAATCCACCCCCATCCATAAAATATCGCACGAATGCGGCGATTAGGACGCATACTCAAACGCCAAATAAAAACCAGCAAAGCAAGAAAGCTGACAAGGTGCAGAATTTGCAACGCGATAGATAGCATGGTTGATGAATTCATATTTATATTATTATTTACTCAAATTCAACCTATAGCTTGTGCTTCGGCCTCCCCCCTCTTCTCTAATCAAAATTCTCCGATCCAGCAAATCACCAATATCCCGCAGTGCCGTATCTTGTGAACACTTGGTCAGCTTGGCCCATTTGCTGGAATTTAACTTTCCTTCAAATCCATCCAGCAAACGATTGATGATTGCCCGCTGGCGTTCATTGAAGGACTCGTTGCCGTGAGTTTTCCAGAAGCGCGCTTTAACCAACACAGCCTCCAGCAGGGTTTCTGAGGCAGCCATGGCGCGTTGCAGGCAATGCAAAAACCATTCGATCCAAAGAGTGATGCCAAGCGAACCCTTTTGGCAATGTTCCAGGATTCGGTAATATTCCTTCCGCTCGCGTTGGATCTGCGCGGACATACTGTAAAAACGTTGCGGACTTTTTTCCGAACGCGCCAGCACCATGTCCGCAATGGCGCGGGCGATACGACCGTTACCATCGTCAAACGGATGAATGGTCACGAACCAAAAATGGGCCAACGCCGATTTGATCACTGGATCAGTTTCTGGGGCGGCATTGAACCATTTAAGAAAGCGCGTCATTTCCTTTTTTAAGCGTTCATGGCCGGGCGCTTCATAATGCACTCGTTCGCGACCGAAAGGTCCGGAGACCACTTGCATCGGCCCGCTGGCATCAGTGCGCCATCCTCCAACCGTGATGCGTCTCATTCCGGTTCGACCCGTGGGAAACAACGCCGCATGCCAGCCAAATAATCGCTCCTGCGTCAGTGGCACGTCATGCTTGCCCGTGGCATCTAGCATCACTTCGACGATGCCTTCGACATTCCGATCAATCGGCGGGGCAGCCCCAATATCCAGGCCCAACCGTTTGGCAATGGAAGAGCGCACTTGTTTATTATCCAATTTCTCCCCTTCGATCTCGCTGGTCTTGATGACATCTTGCGTAAGCGTTTGCAGGGTGGCTTCCTCGCGCAAAGCAAAGCCCAGCGCTTCCATGCGTCCCAGCAAACGTCCCTGCTGATGGCGCACATTGGCCAGCAAATCAACCAGTTTGGGTTGATCCCAACTCAGTTCCGGCCAATCTTTGCGTTCATGGATATACATATAATCTCCGCATTTAATGCGGAGATTAGAGCGGTTATTCGCCGCAAAGGCAATATTATTCTACGCACATTATGCGGCGATTAAGTGGGTTATTCACCGCATGTTCGACCCCGGCTCGTCGGTAGCCTCGCCCCACCGTTTCATCAAATCCGATTGTGAATATCTTTTCCGTGACATTATTTTCGACCGTGCGATAGTCGGCGGCACGGCAGTTCTGGCGCGTTGTTGCGACGGAAAGGATGCCCATGGATCAAGTTCCTCCAACTGGATCCATTTAATTTAGCTCCTCCTCCAAGCTAGACGAAGTGTGCCCTGATTTCAGGGCGCTTCGTAAATTGTTGTTTTTGCCGGAGATGATTATGCCAGTTTTAAAAAATTCCCCCGTGGAATTGTTGTGTCAAAATATTGCGATCGTGAATGCGTTGAACCGGACGAAAAAGGGCGGAGGCTGGAAACTGTTCCGACGTCCGTCCAATGTCACGGCGAATCCACCGGGAAACCGAGTTCACGGAGGCGCTGCAATTTGTAGATCAAGGAGCGGCGGCTGATGCCGAGGGCTTTGGCGGTGTCGGTGCGATTGAAGCGATGTTTTTTCAACGTCTCGATGATGGCCTGGCGTTCGATCTCTTCCAGGCGTTCAGCATCAGCGGCGGCAACTTCGGCCAAGGGGGTTCCGCCGTTGGCTGCGGGGCGGATGCGATTAGGCAAATGTTCGGGCAAGATCATTTCGCCGCCCGACAAAAGTGCGGCGCGTTCCATCGCATTGCGCAATTCGCGGACGTTCCCCGGCCAATCGTATTTCGTGAGACATTCGGTCGTGGCGGCGGAAATGCGGGCCTTGCCTTGAGTCAGGGCGGAAAGAATTTTGCCAGCCAGCGGCAGGATGTCTTCGGGCCGCTCGCGCAAGGGGGGAATATTTATTTCCACGACATTGAGCCGGTAATAGAGATCTTCGCGGAAACGCCCGGCCTTGACCTCTTCTTCGAGATTGCGATTGCTGGCGGCGATGATGCGGGTATCCGAGCGGATTTCTTTATTGGAACCGATGCGTTGAAAGCTGCCATCCTGCACCACTCGCAGCAGTTTGGCCTGGAGCGGCGGCGTCATCTCGGCGATTTCATCGA
>CAIYOY010000225.1 GCA_903927905.1 uncultured Verrucomicrobiales bacterium
CGCCTCTGTGAGGCGCAGCATGTGGCCAGCGAAAAAAGGTTCAAAATTCTCCAGCCTCTTTCGTAGCGAGGTGCTGCGCCTCACAGAGGCGCGCTCCGCCGGAATTGACCATCACTTTTAATCGCCCCCCGCCTTTCATACCTTCGCCCCCTTCGTGTCCTTCGCGCGACAAATCACCACGAATAATGCGCCGTATAACTGACCGTCTTCTCCTCATCCGGTTTCACGTTGACGCGAAATTCAATATTCTGCGCATCCATCTTTTTGAAATCCTGCGATTTCTCCGTGATCTCCCAATTCGTCCACCGATACAGGTGTTCCACCACGCGGATTTCGACCGGTTCCTTCTTATGATTCCGCAACTTGATCTCGAAGGTCTCATCCTCCCAATCAACATTTACTGGCGCTCCGGGCACAGCGCGTAATTTGCTTTCTTTAAAGGCCGTGCGTTTGCGCTCGCCCACCAGGTCGAATGAATCACCCGTGGCCACACGAACCAACTCATCCTTCGGCGTGTGATCAATCGTGTTCTCGCCGGTGAATTCCATTTGGCCGTCGGAGTCGCGGCGGTAAAAACGGAGCCGTCCTTTCGGCAGTGGCAGACCGAGGTGGTTGGTCTTGGAATTATAAAACTCGCGCATGACCATCACCTTCGGATTCGACTGCGTCCCATAACTTTGATCGCCGCGAATATTTTCCATGTTCCAACCGCCGTAACGGTTGTAATCAATCTTCGCCCCGTCATAAACGTAAATGGATTGTGCCTTGATCCCATCGGCATGAATAAATTCGACCTGCTTGGTTTCGCGGTCGAGCAAGGTGGTGGAGCGTTCCAGCGTGTAGAGGTGAAATTCGTCAAAGGCTTTTTCGGTGACCACCTGTGCGCCGCCCATCGCCTTGGCTGCGTACACCATCTCAGCGCGCATGCGATTTTCCTGTCCCGGCTGGATTTTATTCACATCTCCCGCCATCAATTTGATCTTCGCATTCTGAAATGTTTTTCCCGATTGATTATCCATCGTGACCCAGCCGACCAAGTCTATGGTGTCGCCTTTCTCCGGCGAAACCAGATTATAATCCGCGTGCCAGCTCATGCCGCCGGTGACGTAACTGATTTCTGCATCCACCGGCCCGCTTTGATCGCTGTTCAAATCCCAGGTCAACGTCGGCTTCAAAATGCTGTCATCGCCCAACGACGGAAACAACGGCTGGCCCGGCAGACTGAAACGCAGTTTCCCGTCCACTTCAATAATCGGTTGCCCGGCCTGCGCGTAGGCCGCCTGATTCTGATAATACTCCGAACCATAAGTGTTATACCCCCCCGAATGTGGCACATACCCGCTCCGCACAATTTTCCCGCGCACGATTTCTTTGTGCGTCCTGCCCCCATCATTGACGGTCGTTTCAAAATCAATCGTCTTCCCCTCAAAATGATTCAGCAGCAACCCCTCGGAGATCGGGTCGGCGCGGAAATTCTGTTCCAGAATTTGCAGGGAACGTTTCCCCGTCGGATCGCGCAGCACCACCGAATCCGGCTCCAGATGCATCGTGGCCTCGTTGTAGTTGATGTTGTTGACCCCGCGTTTGAGGTCGAGATGCACCGTGTCGCGCACGACGCCGAAATTCTGGTTATAGATGGTCAGGGCTGGATCGGCATACAACACCTGGGTGGAAAGGAACGCGATACCGACGGCATAAATATGTGTTTTCATAGGTCTTAATTCAATCAACACTCCATTAGACGGGGGCTACGCGGAAATACTCCCGTAAGGGCGCATTTCGCCACCCGCGCCATTATAGAACCTTCTCCCTCTCTTCCATCGGATGGAGGAGAGGGGCGGGGAGAGGAGGTTCGTTTGCCCAATGGCATAGGTGCCAAGTTGCGCCCTCCCTTAAAAAGTTGAAAGTTTAAAGTTGAAAATAGCCCCAAACCCTTACAACATTACAGAACGGCGTTGGCCCGATGTTTTGCCCGCCGGAATTTGGAAATATGTCTATGATGAAAAGATTTTTTGCCCTGTTGTTGTTGCCGCTACTTTTTGTGGGCTGCAGTTCCATCACCAATCTCACCCCGAGCAAATATCCGCGCAATACCACCGGCATGTATCACGTGGAAGCCGCCTGGAAAACCGAGCAACGCTCCATCCGCGCCGATTCCATGAAGCCCATCGTGATGATCGGCCAAAACACCTACGAAATGACCAAGGTCCCCGTGGTGCGTGACCGCTGGGAAACCGTCATCCCGATCCCGGCGGACAAGAATGCCGCCCACTACCGCTTCCGTTTCGATTACAAAGTGAACGCCTTCCCCGTCGGCCATGAAGACAGCTCCATGTCGCCGGAATATAAGTTGGAAGTGACCGAGCCTAAGTAAAAAAGGCGCGATTAAAAGTGGGTGATCAGTTGCCGGACCAATCCCAAAGGGATTGAATAATTCAGCCCAGGGTTGCGACGAAGGAGCTACCCTGGGTTACGATTCCATCAATCTCTTCAACCCTGAAAGTGGTTGAATCAATTCTCATCTTTCCATTTCTTCAAAAAGCCGCTTCGTACATTTTTACAAAATCCTGCTGTCCGACTTTTCGCGGATTGAACCCGGCCGTCCATTGCTTGGCCGCTTCCTCTGCCAGCTTGGGAATGGCATTCTTTTTCACACCGCAGGCAGCCAGAGATCGTGGCATCCCAGCCAATTCCAAAATGGCTTCCAACCGCTCGACCAGCTCATCAACCTTCAAACCCAATCCCACATAAAGACGGCGTGTTTCCGGATCGAGGGCATTGAAGCGAACCACATGCGGCAGCATCATACCGACCGCTTGCCCGTGAATGATGCCAAAATGCGCCGTCAACGGATTCGCCGCCGCATGAGCTGCGCCCAACATGCTATTCTCAATCGCCATCCCCGCCAGGGCCGCGCCCAGCAACATCCCGGAACGTGCGGCAATATCCTGCGGATGCGTCAGAACACGCGGCAGATTATTGATGCAAAGATGGAAAGCCTCGTGCGAATACGTGAGCGAGAGTTTATTCCGTTTCGTAGTTACGGCCGTTTCCAAAGCATGCGCCAGCGCGTCAATTCCCGCGCAAGCGGTGACGCGTGGAGGTTGTGAAACCGTCAAAATCGGATCAAGAATCGCGATGCGCGCCGCAGCCTTCGGATCGCCGCAGGCCATCTTGGCGTGAGTGTTTTCATCGGCGATGAGTGCGAACGATTGACATTCACTACCCGTGCCGGACGTGGTCGGAATGGCGATGAGCGGCAACATCGGACGCGTTGCTTTGCCCACGCCCCAATAATCCTGCATCCGTCCGCCATTGGTCAGTAGAAAATTACAACCCTTCGCCGTGTCCATGCTGCTGCCGCCGCCCAGCCCGATAAATCCGTCAATGGCCGAACGCCGCGCCACCTGCAAGCACGCATCTACATCGCGCGTGGTTGGATTTTCCCGGGTCTGACCATAAACCACCGCCGCAACCTTCGCCGCCTTCAAGCTGCGTTGCACACGAGCGGTATGCCCGGCGGCGGTGATCCCCGGATCGGTCACCAGCAGAACGCGTTTCATGCCAAGCGCCCGCGCCAACCGGCCAACTTGCGTGACCGTATTAAGCCCAAAAATCACCCGAGTAGCGCGGGTCTTTGTTATTGGCGATTGCGACATGCGAAAGGCTAGACGATTTGAAACCGGTTTCTCTTCATTCCAAAATTCCAAACGACCATCGTGTGAATGGAACTTAAATTTTTCCAACCGGCGGAATATGATTCTCCCTCTCCTCGGAGGAGAGGGCCGGGGTGAGGTCGAGCTTTTCTCTGACTAACTTTCCTTTTCATTCCGATATCCCAATCGAACGCCGTTTATACAAAAATTCAAACATGTTCCCCTCATGCGGCTGGTCCCAGGAAACGTTCATCGGCGAAATCGGCCCGATATTCAGCCGCTCAATCAAAGGCGATTCGAGCAATTGTTCAATGAACGCCTTGTCCCTGGTGATCGCGGTGACGGCCAGCGAAGGCCCGATTTGCTTGAGCATTTCCGACTGTGGCACCGTGACCACACTGGCGTAAGGACAAAGAAATTCCTTGTTGGACAACGGATGCGCGAACGAATCACACAACACAATGGTCGGCTGCAAATAAATCCCGCCCTGGAATTCCACCCGGCGCGGGCCGTGACGATGCTTCGCAGTGACCTCCGTGGCCCCCGTTGTTTTTAAACCCTCTTCAATGCTCGCATCAATGTAATCCGCCATCTTCGCATTGGCGAAGCCGGAGAGTTTGGCATTGGCATCGTCCGGGGGCAGGGGAGCAAACGTCCCCAATTTCTTCGCCAGTGCCTCGGCAATTTCCGCCGCATATTTCGGAACGACCACCGCCGAAGCATTTATGCAACTGCGACCGCCATTGTCAGAAATCGCGCCCACGATCAAATCCACAAACTCCGGCCAGCGTTCAATCTCATCATCGCCGATGAGAATTTTACTGAAGCCCGGCCCGTGAATTTGAATCGCCGGATTCCCCGCATATTGTGCCGTCGTGTTTTTATCGCCGAAAATCAAAGCCCGTCCGCAAGACCGCAAAATCTCACCCGCACCCTCGTGATCCGTCGGATAAAACCCAAACGCCTCCGCCGGACAACCCGCCGCAATGAACGCCTGAATCAAGCGATATGGCGTCCACGGTTCTTCGCGTCCCGGTTTGATGATCACCGGAATTTTCAGCGCGATCGCCGGCAGCCAAAGCGAATTCACTGCTGGCGAATTGCTCGGCATCACCAGCCCAAGCGCCTGCGTAGTCGGATAAAAACTGATTCGCGTCCCGGATTGCTTCCCGTATCCGGCATCCAAAATGGAAAGATCGAGTCCGCGCGTCAGCCCGTTCAAAACCGTTTTCATATTGACCAACGCATCATTGATCTTGGCCATGTTGCGCCGAACCATCACATGCGGCAGCCCGCTGGTGGCCGAAAGCGTCTCGATATATTGCTCCGGCGATTGCATATGTCCCTTGTCACCCAACGGCAAAATCCCCTTGAGAAATTGCTCCCCCGCCTTGGCCGAAATCTCAATCAGTTGCGCCACGGTAAATTTCTTCAACGCCGCGCGTGATTCCCCGATCCGCGCCAAATCCTTGCGGATGATCCCGGCATTGACCGAACTGACCGTCGCCTTGATCTCGCCGGTGCGATGATCAGGCACGTTAATTTTGTCGAGGCTTTCGTAGGCCTTGCCCCGGCGCAGGACAGGAATGTGAGGAAGTGTCATTTTAAATCCATCTGTAATACAGTGCCGGAAAATCTACCGTGTTTATCCGTATTTTCAAGATGAACCACGTGATGTTGACGAATTATTATTTGTAGGAGACGAGGTGACGAGACTCTAACTCGATTTTTATGCGCTAATAAAAAAGTTAAAGTCTCGTCACCTCGAGGATGGGCAGAAAGGGATATGATTCTTTCTTCTTGGTGAACAAAGCATCACAGTATTCAGGCATGAAGCGGATTGACATGGGGCGAGGATTAAGTTACATATAAATAACATGAGTGATACGTATTCAATCGCAGAGGCTCAATCCAATCTGCCCAAGCTTTGCCGCTCTCATAAAAGGTTTGTCATCGCCCGACGGGACAAGCCGGTCTATGTCGCCATGCCAATTGAGGATTTCGATGCGCTCTTGGAAACCATGGAATTGTTGTCCAATCCAAAGGCTATGAAAACCCTTCGGGCCGCGAAGGCGGGCAAATTGGCTTACCGGGAATTGAATTTGGATGATGAAAATTTCGGCCTCTGAACAAGTGCAAGAATGGCTGACGGCGCTCCCACCCCAGACCAAGCAGCGGGTGAGAACGGCGTTGCGTGCTTTGGCCAATGGACGCGGTGATTTGAAAGCTTTGGGTGGAGAACTGGAAGGATTCAACCGCCTGCGTGTCGGCGGTTTGAGAATCGTCTATTCCCAAAAACCAGGCCAAGTCATCCTTCTCGAATACGCTGATTCGCGCGATGTGGTTTACGAAAATTTCCTGCGAATTATAGAAAGCAGGGAAAATTAATACACGCCTTCCACAATATTCTTCTCCATCGCACCAAACGGCCGCACTTCCGCCACGCCATCCCAAGTGTAAGGCGCGCGCGGTTCACGGCGGATCGCTTCGTCGCGCTCAAGAAAGCGCGGCATGAAAAACTCCTTCGTCAGCGTCGTCAATTCCACCCGCCCCCATTGGCCATAACCAACCGTCTCCTCCGTCTTATTCGGATTCACCACCCGCAGGACAGCGCGAGGTTGCGGCGGATAATAAGTGATGGAAAAATTATCTTCGGGCCGGAGCGGGACGCTCGCTGCCAAACCCATCAACGTGTTCCCGTAAGTCGGATAAAACCCGATGCGATTTTCCAAAACCTCCTCAACAATGTAGCGCACATATTGCGGGGCCATCGTCGTGCCGCCGCAGAACACGCCGCGAATGCCGGCGTCCCAGAGGTTTATTTTTTCGCCGAGGGCTTCGAGCAATTTCGGTGTCGTAAATAATCCTGCTACCTTGCGGTTTTTCAAAATGGTGACGCCCTGGTCCACCACGTGATCCATATACGCACGGGCCACTTCAAATTGCTTGTTGGAAATGACCTTTTTCACAAAACGCGGATCGAGATCAATGAAATAACACGAGCTGCCGCGAAAATTGGCCAAATGCTCAATGGCCAGCCGCAACCGCCGCGGACCAGTCGGGCCCACCATTAACCACGCGCCGCCGCGCGGAAAATGTTCGTCCGAAATCTTGCCGGAAAATTCCTCGTAATCGGTTTTGTAATCTTCCCACCCGATGCGTTGCTTGGGCATGCCGGTGGTGCCCCCCGTTTCAAATATATTGAACGGTTTGCCCTGAAACTTCTTCGGCACCCAGACTTCCGGTTGCAGATCGCGCAGCCATTCATCCTGGAAATGTGGAAATTTTAACATGTCGGCAAAAAATTTAACCTCAGTGCGCGGATCAAAATTTTTCTTCGCCCAATCAAGCCAGAAAGGGGAGCCGGTTTCAGGCGAGAAATGCCATTGAATGATTTCGCGGACGTGCGCGTCGAGAGCAGGATGGTGGGCGGACATAAATGGATCAGGATTCAACGGGAGGTTCAGGGAGCCACCTGGTGGCGATCAGGGCGATGAGAAAAACAGCGAAGCCAACTGCCCCGGCGGCCATCGCGACTTGATCAAAAGTATTGCGGTCGGTGAACATCGGTGCCAGCCAATTGGTCGTGAGAAATGCGGCCGAGGTGCCGATCATGCGTCCGCCGACATTCGTGGCAAAACTGCCGCCAGTGCCACGCAGATGCAGCGGGAAAATTTTGGGCAGATATTCGCCGAAGTAACTGAACTGCGCGACGATCAATAGGCCGCTGAGAAAGATACCCGTCTCCATGGTCGAGCCGGATTGCTTGTAAAACACCCAATAGGTCAACGGCAGCATGATCAGACCCGGCACGAGAAATAAACGAAGCAGATTGCGGCGGGTCAAAGCGGTCAGCAGCAGGACCGCCAAAGTGATCCGCCCGACCAACCCTCCGGATTCCTGGGCGAACTGCATTTTGTTGCCATAAGTTTTGATTGCGAGATCGAGCGGCTCCTGTTTTTCGCGGTTATCCCCAAGTTGTTTCATCAGCTTTTCACGATTAAGCACGGCGGTTTTTGCTTCCGGCTGACTTTCTGTCAATTCCACGAGATTGGTTTCCAGTTTGCTGAAATCTTTTCCCATCGTGGCCAGTTGGGTTTTGGCGGCAGCTTTTTTCGCATCGTCGGCTGCGGGATCATCCATTGATTTTTTTACCGCGCGCATGGCGAGACGGGCTTTCCCGCGCTGGGCGGTGAGTGCTTCCAGTCCGGGAACATCCTTCAAACCTTTGCGGAAGGCCGGCATGACCTCGGCCAGTTGTTGGTTCAATTGCTTCGCTTCATCCTGCAAGGGCTTGAGCGCCGTCCGCTGCTCTTTTAATTCCGGCAGGCCCGGCGCGATGCGCAATGGAGTCAACTGCAAGGCCCCGAAGGCCGCCGCATAAGCGCAGGCGGAAAGCAGCGCGGTCACCAGCGTGATGCGGCACAATCCAGGCGCAAACAATTCGCCAAAGCTGGGACGCTTGAGCGTGCCGGCGGCGCGCTTTTCCCGCCAGATCTGGGATTCCGGCACGAACGGCAGCAGCAACGCAATGGGAATGGCAGGCAGCAGACCGGTCATCAAAGTGTAACGCCACGAACTGTGCGCATTGAAGATTTCCGGCAAAGGCAGCGCGGGCAGGGAACTGGCGCGGACCAAAATCCAGGAATTGATTCCAGTGACCAACAACCCGCCGAGCGAAGCAAAAGCCTGGGTCGTGCCGAGTGCGATTTCCTTGCGGCGTTTCTCGGGAAACAATTCCGCCAGCCAGGTGATGGCGGCGACGAATTCCACGCACACGCCGATAAAAGTCAGGCACCGGAAAAAGATAAACTGCCCAAGCGTAGTGCTCAAGGCCGCAGCCACGGGCGAGAGGGCGTAAACAAAAATACTCAGCGCCATGATCCGCTTGCGGCCAAACCGATCAATCAGCCAGCCGCCGAGCAAACCAAAAACGCCGCCGCACAGCGCGCTCAACCACAGCAGATTCCCCACCCATTTGGTGACCAGCGGATTGCTGGGCGGCACCTGGAGAAATTCCGCGATCGCCGGCACCCCGACGAGCGGCGTCATCAGCAATTCATAAGTGTCAAACAAAAAACCAATGCTGGCGATGATGATCACCAGCCACTGCACGAGGGTGAAACGCGAAGAGGATTGCGGCGCCGTCCCGTCCATTTATTTGCTCTCCTTTGCCTTGATCGGCTCAGTCTGCGGCGGCAAATCCTTCAACTGCGGATTTTTGATCGCATCGTAAAAGGCAAACAAATGCGTGTTGGAATGGATGAAGAGCTCGCCATTGGCCGCCACCGGCGTCGAATAAACCGGCGCACCCAGATTGATCTGGCTCAATATCTTCTTCTCTTTGCTCGCCGCAAAAACCACCACGTCGCCGTCCTCATCCCCGCAATAAATTTTCCCATCTGCCCCGAGCGTCGATCCCCAGATATGCGCCTTCATGTCATGCACCCAATGGACCGCACCGGTTTCCGCATCGAGGCAATGCACAAAGCCCGAAAAATCTCCAACGAACAGTAATCCGTCCGGCGTGATGGTGACCGTGGACAAACTGCGATGAATTTTATCGTAACTCCAGATCTTGCCCGTTTTGGTGATGTCCCCGGTCTTGGTCGCATCAATGCACGTCAGATTGCCCACGCCCTCGCCATGTTCCGGGTCCTGGCCCACCGCCACATACACACGGTTTTTATAAAACACCGGCGTGGCATTGACTTCGCTCGGGCCGTCCGGCGCGGGATATTTGTGGGCGGCATCTTTCGCCCGGCGTTCCGGCGGATTGCAATCATACCACCAGACCTTCTTCAAATAATCCGTATCTTTTTCCTCGATTCGCTTGATTTCAGGCCCAGGAACCACCGGCACGATCGGCGAGCCATCGCCTTTTTTCGGTTGCGCATCGAACGCATAACAAATTCCGTCACCGCCGCCGAAGAAAATCAATTTGCGCCCCTTGACCTCGCCCATGGAAGGCGAACTCCATTGCCCGTGAAAAATACGCGGCCCGATCCCCGCATTGTCCTCCCCGACCAGCTTGCCCGTCCTCTTGTCAATCGCAACAAAGCTCGGCGAATTGGGGGAGGGGACATTGACGTGCGTCCAATCCTGCCCATTGGACGTGCAGACATAAATCAAATCACCCACGATCAGGATCGAACAATTCGACGCGTTATGCGGAAACACTCCCAGCTCATCCATCATGTCATATTTCCAAATGATATCCGCGTCCTTCGGCCCGATCTTGGCGGGAGGATTATTCGGTCCCGCGACATATTTCGCTTCATCCATGAACGGCCCGTCATTGCCATTGGCCATTCCGTCAATGTCCAAACAAATCACTTCGCAACGGCTGGTCACGAGGTAAACACGATTATTTTCCACGCACGGCGAGGAGAGCAGCCCCAGATTTTCCCAGTCGTTCACCTTGCCCGAGGCCAGCTTCGGCACCACCAATTGCCACAGCAACCCGCCCGTTTTTTCATCCAGACAAAGCAGAATGCTCTTGTCCCCCTGATGCTGCGGGTCGCGCGGATTTTCATTGTTCGTGCCAACGAACACCTTCCCCTTGGCCACCACCACATTGCCGTAGCTCTGCGAGCCAAGCTTGGCGACCCACTTGGCATTGGGCAGATTTTTCGTGTCAATTTCTTCCGTCCCCGCCTTGAATTCCACCTTGCCCTCCTTGTCCTTGGCGAAATGATCGGGCAAATGCGTCTCGGAGGAATACATGTTGCGCCCCGGATCATTCCCACCCCAGCGCGGCCAATCGGTGGCTTGAGTGACGAGGGTGCAGGCGGAAAAAGCCGCCACTATGGTAGAGAATTTTTTCATGAGATTTTCTTGTCGTTTAAAACCATCGCTTCCGTCGGCGTTTGTTCCGAGAAAGCTGCGTCTAATTCTTCCTGTGAACAAACATGCCCGATTTCACACCAGTAGCGCAAAACGTCCGGGCAGATGTCGTAAGTGTTCGGCCAGGCCACCGATCCGCCATCCAAAAATACTTTCTTAAAAAATGCCTCGTTGCTTAACGGTTCTTCCATCGGCCCTCGCGGAAATTTTACCAGTGGACTCAAATCAATTTCTGCGCCGTATCCGTCTGCGAATACCGCCTTGATCCGATAGCCGCCAAGCCATCTCACTTCCATCACTCTATTGAGATACTTCATACGTTTAATGTCTCACAATGGCTCAATTTTGAACAGACTTTGCCGGGTCAGCATCCGGCCCCAATTATCTTGCAATTCCACTTGATGAAGGCCGCGCCACTCAAGAACCATCCGCAATGCTCTGTTGGGCAAGTTACCCCGGATGACTTCGCCGGTGACAATGCTCACCAGCGCCTCATGCTCGCCATATTCCGCATGAAAATGCGGTGGCGGATGCTCGTTGGTATTCATCTTGATAACGATGCCATAAAATCTCGAAATCTCCGGCATAACCCTTCCTCAATTCGCTGCCACCGCGATATTGTCAATATAAACCCGCATATCCTGCGGCGAAAATCCGAATAATCCCGGACAACCGTTCACATGCGGATGCTTCACCGGGACGGTCAGCGTCCAGCCTTCCGGTTCCGTGTCGCCTTTTTTCCAGGCTTTGGCCATCACTTTGCCGGTGCCGTCGGCGGCGATATCCACCCGCGCTTTCAAATGATACCAGGCATTGGCCGCCCATTCGAAAGGCGTGCTTGCCTTCAACATCTCCTGGTTGGAATTGATCTCCAACGCCTGCTCGTTGCCTTTCAAACATACGAGGTAACGCTGGTTGATGATTCCGACGTCCGATTTCTTGCGCTTGTTCCCGTCCGTCATCACATCCGCTTCAATCGTGTAATTATTCAGATTTGGCGAGCCCATGAACACCGTCGCGCGGCGGAAAAACGAATTGTCCACCGTCTTTGTCAAACATTTATTCCCATCCTTTTCACGCACCTCAAATTTAAACCGCGCCCCGATCCAGGGCAGGGGAGGATAGGCGAATTTGGTCGGTTCCTCGATGTTGTTGGTCGTGGTTTCTGTCAAATTAAAGGATTCAAAGTCCTGCTTCATCGGTAGGCCGGGCAGCACCCGGCCGCGGAAAAATCCTTTGATCGCCCCGTCGGTGACGGAAAACGCTCCCGCCGACGGGACCTTGTCCGGCGCAGCCGTCAATTTCCCGCTGCTGTCAAAAGTCGCCTTCATCGTCGCCTTGACCTTGGCCGTCGGCGGAATGAACGAGGCCCATTGCAAAGCGCCCGGATTATCCAGTTCCTTCACCGTCAGGCCGTTGGCATCCAGTTGCCGCACGCGAAAAGATTGCGTTTCACCTGGGTGCAGCAAAACTTCCGACGGGATGATCTGTAATTGACTGGCGGGCCCCGGCGTTCCTTTGTCAGCCGCCACCGGCGTTGTGTTCAAACCTTTGTTGTCCCCTTTGTCGCCAAAACAATACAGCCGCTTGGTCGTTTGGATATAAATTTTCCCGTTATAAGCCGTCGGCGTGCCATAACACCGGCCTTCGAGCGTCACATGACAGAGCACCTTTCCTTCGGTGTCACTTGGCTGCACGATGTAAAATCCGCCATGACCACCTTTCGCTTCATCGCCTGCCGCTTCGAGCGTCGCGGCTTGGTCCGGTTGCTTGTTGCCATTTTCCGGGTCGTTTAGAATGGGCACATACAATTTGCCATCCGCATAGATGGGCGACGCATTCCGCTGCTCGATGCCCAACTTCAATTTCCACAACACTTTTCCGTCCAACGCATTCACCGCCACCAGATCGCCCACTTCACTGGTCACATAAACACGATCGCCGACGAGGATCGGCGAACTGGTGGAAGTGCGGATCTCATTATTCCAGAGTTCGACGCTCTTGCGCGGGACGACCACCGGATCAGTCGAATTAGTCTGAGTAACGCTGGGAATTTTCAAGGCCACCATCTGGCCCGGTTCGTACGGTGTCCCGTAAATCGCAATGATCTTGTCATTATTATGCAACAACAACGACGAATTGATGCCCGCCTTGAACAGCGGCACACGAAAAATCGGTTCACCCGTGCGCACATTCACACAAACGACCGCGCCGTCGCCGGTCGCCGCATAAAATACCCGCTTGCCATTCAACCAAGCGATGACCGGGTGGGAAAACGAATTGTCCTTGGGCCGGTCGCCCGGCGTCGAAGACCAGACCAAAGCGCCGCTGTTCTTGTCAAAAGCATAGAAACGGTCCGAGGCCGGCCCTTGCGCGCCCCAGTTCGCCGTGATGCCGCGCGTGATGACCAGGTCACCTTCAATGATCGGCGACGCCGTGCGTCCATTGGGAAAAGTCAGCCGCCCATATTCCTCCATCATCGAATGTTCCCAGAGTTTGCCGATATTTGCATTGAACCCGGCAAAAATCCCCTGCGTATCCTGGATATAAACATTGCCCGTCTCCGGATCCACCGCCGGACTGGAAGTGGCATAGCGCAGATAAATCGTGTCACTCAAAAAATCGCTGTACAATTTCCCGCCGAGCACCTGCCCGGTTTCCGCGTCGAAACTCCCGATGCCCTCCTGCAAGTCCGGCGCTTCCCCCTGATAACCCATGATATAAACGCGGCCATTATAGATGACCGGCGTGGATTGCCCGGGGAAATCGGCTGTCCAAAGTGGTTTCTTCGCGTCAATCGAATTGGGCAATCCAGTTTCCGTGGAAGAACCGTTTTGATTGGGTCCGCGCCAATTGGTCCAGCCGGGGCCGGCCGCATCGACCGAACAGGATAAAAAAATGGCCATCAGGCCGAAAACCACCGATAATTTTGCTTTCATGATTCGTAGCGCAGATTTGCAATCTGCTGTATCGCAGGTTTTCAACCTGCCGGGCGGTAAAGCCCCTGGCGGCGTTCGAACTTCTGTTCGCCATCCGCATTAAGTCTTGCCCGAATTATCTTTCAAGAGCGTTGCTAATATTCTATACCTTCCCCCGTCACGCAATAGCAAATTAATACTTACACGTACTATTTTGGCGGGGTGCAACTTGCCACTGTGGGTAGCGCCGACTGGCAGTCGGCTGTATCGCCGATTGTTAATCGGCAGAATGACGAAAACCTAAAACTGAATGACAAAAGAATGCCCCATCATTCGTCGCGAAGCGTCTTGGACTGCGGTCAGTCCTCTGCCGCTTTTGACCGCTCCATTTCCTCCCCACATCGTGTTTAGACATTAAATATGCCCCGCCCCAAAAAAACAGCCATCCCCATCGACGCCCCCGAGCGCCGCCGCCTCCCCATCCTCCTGCGCCACGCCTGGTACGGTCTCAACCAAACCTTCCGCCGCCGCCTCGCCCACACCGGCGTCACCCCCGACCAATTCACCACCATGCGCACCATCATGGAAAACGAACCCGGCGGCCTGACCCAGAGCCAGCTCACCGAACTCATGGCCAGCGACCCCAACACCATCGCCTCCCTCATCGAGCGCATGGAAAAAGCCGGCTGGATCGCCCGCACCCCGCACGAAAAAGACCGCCGCGCCTACCGCCTGAAACTCAAACCCCTGGGCCGTAAAAAATACCAACAAGTCCGCCAAATCGCCATCGCCCTCCAAACCGAACTCTTCGCCGACTGGTCCCCGCCGCGCCGCGAACAATTCCTCGAAAACCTCGCCCAACTCGCCGAACGCTGCCGCGCCGTGGCAGAGGGAGGAAAATGCAAGTGATAACGACTCCTTCTTCTTGACACTCGATGGGCTTTAGATGAAGTTATAAACGAACATGACCAAGCGAGGTGACATCTTGGAAATTGGCTTTAACTGGTAATATGCGGTCGCGCTTTTTAATCACCTGTGTCTTCGGCGGAATCGCCTATACATTTGGCAGCGTCATCACACCTCAGGAGGATTCCCTTGGCGTCATGTTTGCCCCCATTATCGGCGCGATCTTCACCGCGATTGTTTGTTGCGTTTTCTTGTGGCCGTTGCGGGCAGGAGTCCGATCCCTGTTTCCACGTTTGACGGGCCGCGCTCAGGGCTTTGTTGCTTTTGCTGTCGTTGCAGCGGTAATCGCAGCACTCGCACTGTTTACGAGTGAATCAAGCTTGCTTGTCAGCCGTCTCGGCGTCTTTGCTTTTTGGTCGTTCTACGCTCTGGTTATTATCGCATGTTGGTTTTGGCCGGAGAAATCCACAAGTCAAATACCTGTTTCCAAATTTGACCACACAGCCTAAATTTTAGAACCCCAGATGAATCCATCAGCCGTGTTACACAGACTTCGCTTGGTACTCGGCTTGTTCATGATTGGACTCGTCTTGAGTGGTATCACAGCATTTCCGCTTGAGCGTGAGCTTGAATTGTTGGCGTCCGCGCGGGGGCTCGGGCAAGCAGCACCATCGACCGGCTTCGACATATGGCTATTGACGATTCGTGACGGGCTTCGAGACACGTACGCAAACCATCCTTGGATGGCATATGGCACCGATTGGTTGGCATTTGCACATATAATTATTGCGGTGTTCTTCATTGGCGTGTTTATCGACCCTGTTCGCAACATATGGACACTTAAAGCTGGCCTTATCGCTTGCGCGCTCATTATTCCTTTCGCCTTCGTCTGTGGCGCTGTTCGCCAGATACCTTTAGGCTGGAAGTTAATTGACTGTTCTTTCGGAATCCTTGGGGCAATACCACTTTATTATTGCCTCCGATTAACCAGAGCGCTCGAAAACGCCGTCGCTAAAAATGATTAGATTTTGGAGGTCCTGAGGTCCTGGTAAGGAATAAAAAACGCTTGCGATTTGCCGGTTTTTGAGCAAGGAATATTATTATGACCAGACAACAAGTTGAGTCAGCGCTGACCAGCGGGGTTCCTTTTATTTTGCGCATGGCAGATGGCAGGGAATATCCAGTGCCGCACCGCGACTATCTCTGGCTTCCACCCAATGCCTCCTACGCCGTCGTGCATGAAGACGACGGGCATTTCACCGTCTTGCCACTCCTGACCATGACCGGCCTTCGTTCAAAAGTTGCCGAGACCGGCGGGAAAGAAAAATAAGTTGGGATTAAGAGAATAGTGAGAAATATGGGAATAGTGTCCACCTTGTACGCGACAACCTCCGTCCTTTAGTCCATACTGCCGGGCGAATGGAACCAAAACATCAACCAGTTTTGCCGGCGGGACTCTCAAAACCGCCCGCCCCATTGCTTTTCGATACCGAGAAGATTTTTCCAGTTAATGGTCTTGATCTTTTTGATCTGCATCTTTCTGACTTTGTGTTCTTTGCGTTCTTTTGTGGCCAAACCTTCCTGCTCGCTGCTCCCTCTTTTTTCGGCCTTCATCATTTTGCCTCCAATCATTTTGCTGGCTCCCTCCCTTCTTATAATTTTGCCGCTATGATTTTGCCTCTCATCGTTTGGTTATGGCTTTCCGTGCTTCGTCTCCGTGGCTCAGCCGTTCATTTAGCCGTTCCCAAACCTTCGTTTCCGTGCAAAAAACTCGAGCTAACGACACCTAACGCGAGTCAACCGCACCTAACGACACCCATTTCAGAAAAAGTTTTGCGCCTTTTGCGCCTTTTCGCGGCCCCTTCCTCTCAAGTGGGTAAATCAAGCCAAAACAAGGTAAAACAAGCTAGAACAAGCCAAAACAAGCCTCCCTCCTCAAATATTTTTTCCCCACTCATCACTCATCACTCATCACTCTCCACTTCCTCGGCCTTTTCCCTCATCGAACTTCTTCTCGTCGCCATCATCCTCATCATCCTCGCCACCGTCGTCGGCAGCCATTTCACCACCAGCGAACGCCAGCGCAGCCTGACCCGATGCCGCGGCAACCTGCAAAAAATTTATCTCGCTTTGTCCATCTATCAGAATGATAACAAAGGCCTATTTCCCATGGTCACCAACGCCCAAAGCTCCGAAGCGCCGCTCAGCCTTCTTATCCCGCGTGATACCACCTCCACCGAGATCTTCATCTGCCCCGGCACCCGTGACGAAAAATTGCCGTCCGGCGAACCCTTTTCCAACGCCGTCATCAGCTACGCCTACTACATGGGCCTTAACGCCAGCAACGACCCGGCCATCCCGCTGCTTTCCGACCGTCAAATAGACACACTGCCCAAATCCTCCGGTCGCCAGGTCTTTTCTCTCGACGGTAAAAAGCCCGCCAACAACCACGAAAAAGACGGTGGTAACATCATCTTCCTGAACGGCGAAGCATTGACCATCAATCCCAAAACCACGCGTGACCTGGTTTTCCCGACCAACGTCACTCTGCTCAACCCCCGCCCATGACGATCAAACTCCAATGCGCCTGCGGAACGAAATATTCCTTCGACGTCGAGCCGGAAAACAACCGCATGCCCTTCGCGGTGAATTGTCCCACCTGTCAAGCCGACGGCACCGCCGCCGCCAATAAGATCATTGCCGAGACCGCCCCGCCCGCATCTTCTCCCTCTCCTCCATCCGATGGAGGAGAGGGTAGGGGAGAGGAGGTCCC
>CAIYOY010000226.1 GCA_903927905.1 uncultured Verrucomicrobiales bacterium
ATGGACGATTATTTGAGCAAACCGGTGCGGGATGGCGATTTGCAGAACGCTTTGACCAGGGCCAAGGCGCGGAAGAATCCGCCGCCGGTTGCTGCGCCCATGGTCGCGCCGGAGGCCGAACTTGCGGCGGAAGAGGCTCCAATCCCGATGCCGGTGACTGACGGCGATCCAGAGGCGGCCCCAGTAGAGGTCGTTGCGCCCGAAGGGCCGTTGGTGGATGTGGAAATGCTGGAAGCGGCGGCCAACGAAGATCCGGAACAGCGCCGGGAACTGGTGGAATTGTATTTCGCCCAGGCAAAAGATTTGATGAACGGATTGAAGGGCGCGATCCAGGCCAATTCGCCCAAAGACGTGGATCATTTTGCCCACAAACTGGTGGGCGCAAGTCTCGCGTGCGGAATGTCGGCCATGGTGCTACCTTTGCGGCAGTTGGAAAAGATGGGCAAAGAAGGCAAGATGGCCGGGGCCGACCAGGCCTTTGCCCAGGCCAATCATAATCTTGAGCTGACCCGGGAACGGGTTGAAAAATACGTGCAGGAACATAACGGATGAAAAAGATTTTAATTATCGAGGACGATGTTGTATTCAGCGGGATATATCGCCGCAAATACGAAGACTCAGGCTATCAGGTGGAGGTGGCGGTGGAAGGGAACGCCGGGTTTGAAAAGGCCCAGACGTTCAAGCCGGACGTGATCCAATTGGATTTGATGCTGGCCCGGGTGAACGGGGTGGAGATCATAAAAAAAATCCGGGCCAACCCGATACTCAAAGCCGTTCCAGTAATGGTCGTGTCGAGCTTTTATCGGCCGGAAACGGCCAAGGATGCGTGGAAAGCCGGCGCTAATAAGTGTTTGGCCAAGAATGATTGCACCCCGGAAGTGGCCCTCACGGTGATTGATCAGTTGCTGGCCCGGGATACCGGCTTTAACACGGAAATGAGGAAACGGCGGAGCGAGCCTAATACGGATATTCGCATGAAAGAAGAAGAGGCGACCACGGCCAATGTTCCTTTAGTCAGCCGTCCTGCGGCTGAGCCGGCGCCGATTGCAATGCCCAAAATTTCGATGCCACCATCTTCTCCTCCAAAAATTTCCATGCCGCCTTCCAGTCCAAAAATTCCAATGCCCGGTCTGCCGACAGGAATGGATCCGCTTTCTCCCCCGTCGTCCGGCGGGGAAGTCGAAGTGACCCGGTTCTGGTCCAAGTCCTCGGTGGAAACCAAGACCCCGGAAAACAGTCATTCGGCTGAATTGCGCACCGAGGTTCGTGAAGAATTTCTCAAGCGCGTTCCCAAGTTGGAAAACGAAATGCGCGATCGGATCAATTCCTTGATCAAGAGCAAGACGGGGCCGGAACAGATTCCGATCCTGGACAGTTTGAGCACCACCGTTTCTGCGTTGACCAGCCTGGCTGGTGTGACCGGCGTGACGCGCGTGGCTCATTTGTCGGGGGCCTTGGAAGTGCTGATCAAGGAACTGCAACGCCGCCCCCAACAGTTGACCAGTTCGACCCTCCGCACCATCACCCACACGGTGGATTGTTTGACTTTGCTGTTCAAAGACAGCGCCAACCCCTCCCAGGAAGCCCCCCAGACATCACTAATCATGGTGGTGGACGATGAACCGATCTCACGTCGCACGGTGTCCAACGCATTGATCAAGGCCAATCTGAAATCAATCGTCTTCGATGATCCGCAATTGGCCTTGCGCGTGGCCGGTGAAAATAAGTTCGACCTGATTTTTCTGGATGCGGAAATGCCGGGGATGAACGGTTTTGAATTGTGCAAGGAATTGCGCAAGTTGCCATCGAACAAAAACGCCACAGTCATTTTTGTCACGAGCTTGACAAACTTTGACAGTCGCGCCCAATCGTCACTGGCCGGCGGGAACGATCTCATCGCCAAGCCGTTTTTGATGATTGAGTTGGCGGTCAAGGCGCTGACTTACATCCTCAAGCCCAAACCACCCGCCGCGCCACCGGGGCCTTTTGTCAAAGCGTAGCGAACGCCGCTTATTTTATGTCGCGGTGTTTTCCATTCGGACCAGCCTTGGTTGGTTTGATTGGGATCATTTTTTCCGCTTCAGCCCAGGTTAATGAACCGATTTACGGGGATGCGCTGTCAAATGGCTGGCAAAATTCCGGCTGGGCCACGCTGAATTACGGCAGCACCAATGTGGTTCATGCTGGAAGCAAAGCGATCAGTGTGACGGCGGCGGCTTGGGAAGCGCTTTATCTGCATCACGATGCGTTTGACACCACCATTTATTCCAATCTGGTTTTTTGGATCAACGGTGGCAGCGGTGGTCAGAAACTGCTGGTGCAGGCGGAATTGAATGGCACGGCGCAAACGGCGGTTAATTTGCCGACGCTGCCGGCCAATACCTGGCAACAGATCACGCTCTCTCTCGCTTCGCTCGGTGTCACCAATAAATCCAATATGGATGGCTTCTGGATCCAAGACCGTTCGGGCGCGGCGTCGCCGACGTTTTATGTGGATGATATTCAACTGGTGCCTGCGGCCGCGCCGGCCACGGTTCATCTTTCGGTCAATGCCGCGCAAACCGTGCGGGTGGCGGATGCGCGGTGGTTTGGGGTGAACACGGCGGTTTGGGATTCTATGTTTGACACGACCAGCACGGCGGCGCTGCTGCAACAACGCGGCGATCAGGTCTTGCGCTATCCGGGTGGTTCCACGGCGGATGATTATCATTGGGCTTCCAACACCACTGGTTCTGGTTCCGCCGGGACGACTTCATTCAATAAATTTGCGCATATCGCCACCAACATCGGCGCGCAGGTCATCATCACCGTGAACTATGGCAGTGGCACACCGCAGGAGGCAGCCGCGTGGGTCAGATCATCCAGTGTGACGAATCACTATGGTTTTCGTTATTGGGAGATTGGCAATGAAAATTACGGCTCGTGGGAAACAGACTCGAATGCTGTGGCGCACGATCCCTATACCTACGCTCAGCGGGCGACGAACTTCATTGCGCAAATGAAAGCAGTGGACGCGACCATCAAGATCGGCGTGGTGGTGGTGACGGGAGAGGATTCCTATGCGAATAATTCCAATCATCCCACGACGAATTCGCGCACCGGCTTGACCCACAATGGTTGGACGCCGGTGATGTTGACAACGCTTAAGAGCTTTGGGGTGACGCCTGATTTTCTGATTTATCATCGTTACGCGCAAAATCCCGGCGCCGAAAATGATCAGGATCTGTTGCAATCCTCCAAAACCTGGCCGAATGACGCAGCGGATTTGCGTCAACAATTGACCGATTATTTGGGCGCGGCGGGCGCGAGTGTCGAGTTGATTTGCACAGAGAACAATTCCGTCTCCACCAATCCGGGCAAGCAATCCACCAGTCTGGTCAACGGTCTGTTTCTGGCCGACAGCCTGGGACAATTGGCGAAAACTGAATTCAACGGTTTGCTCTGGTGGGACCTGCGTAATTCGCCGTTGACTGGCAACAATAATAATCCGGCGCTCTACGGCTGGCGGCAATATGGTGATTACGGAATTCTCTCCGACACCAATGACCGGTACCCGACTTATTTCGCGGCCAAACTGTTGCAATATTTTGTTCGTGGGGGCGACACAATCGTTTCCGCCACCAGTGACTATTCCTTTTTGTCC
>CAIYOY010000227.1 GCA_903927905.1 uncultured Verrucomicrobiales bacterium
ACAGTCGGAGCGCGAGTCTGTGACTCGCAGCGCGTGGCAAGTCAAAGTCGCGTGGTTTTAACATTCGCGAAAATTGGTGAAATTCGCGGATCATTATGAATAGCACCGAACGCGGTGAACGTTTCTCCTTCTCCTGGAGGAGAAGGCCGGGATTCGCACCCGAGGTGCGCTTCACTATGTTGTTCTAACTAGGACGAACTCTCTCCGCGAAGCGCTGATTTCACTTTGCTTTCTTTTCAAATTAAGCCGATCTCTAAAACACACACTTGCAATCACCCCCCGCCGCAGGCATATTTAAGAGCGTCAATATGAAAACAAACGGACATCCTCATCGCATCGAATTAGGACGACACATCGTCGCCGACGCCGAAATCTGCGGTGGCCAGCCGACTTTCAAGGGTACCCGCATCATGGTCTGGATCGTTCTGGAGCAGCTTGAAGAAGGAATGACTTGGAAAAAAATTGTTGGCCAATGGGATGATAAAGTTTCCCAAGCGGCGATCGCCGAGGCGATCGCCATTGCTCCACTGGTGGTGAAACACGAACCGTTCACGGGCTTCCATGCTGATACTCGACGAAAATCTTCCCGCCGACCAACGGCTATGGCTGCGTAAATGGCGGATTCATTTCCGCATCATTGGCGTGGATCTCGCAGCGGCGGGCACCAAAGACGAAAATTTGCTGCCGGTGCTTCACCGATTGCCGTCTTCCACTCTCTTCACTCTTGACCGCGATTTTTTCCGAGTTGAACGCGGTCATTCCCGTTACGGCTTGGTTTGGCTGGATGTCAGAAGGCGTGAGGCGGCTGAATTCATTCGTCGCTTCCTGCGCCATCAAGATTTTAACACCAATGCCAAACGCATGGGTATAGTCGCGCGGGTTCATGGCAGTGGAGTGCAATTTTGGCGCATAGACTCGTGCGGCTGGCAAGGCGTTCGCTGGCCGGGAAAATAGCCCCTTACACCCGTCGCAAAGTTATTTCTCCATCGCCATATCCATCCTCGGGTGGGTCCTCCGTTCCCTCCACCATCCACGAACACGTTGATTTGCCGGCCGCCTGTTGCAAGATTGTGTCCAGGGCGTACTGCCACGCCGCCAAAATGCGTCGGGCCGCCTCTTCATCAGGCGTTTTCTGCAGGCTGGCGAGAACTTCAGCTTTGTGCGTTTGCAGGGCTGACCGAAGTATTTCCCCATGGGCTATGATGGTCCGCGCATCATCCATACCGGAGGAATGTGTAAACCTTGAGAACCACTGTTGCGTTTCCGATGGCGCAAGACAGGAGCGTGCGGCCAAGTCAAACAGTTGCGCCCAATCCGGCAGCATCTCTCCTTCAAACCGGATGATTTTTAGATGTTGGCGAGTCTTTCCAATCATGGATTCATTTATAAACCCAACCCGCTTCGCAGTCAAAATCACTTTGATCATACTTTAAAAATTATGCGTTCTCTGCGTTCTTTGCGGTTAAAACCTTCCGTTTTTCTAAAAATTGTAATAAAGCATAGGGTGTGATTTTAAATGCCGGTCAGTAGCGCGGGGAAAAGTGTGCCATTTTGTCTCTTGTACTTTTAAAAGTACTGTATAATGTACGC
>CAIYOY010000228.1 GCA_903927905.1 uncultured Verrucomicrobiales bacterium
ACCGTTCTTATCATTATCAGCGCCACCTTAAAAAATCTGTCTTCTGATCCTTAACTAAATGGCAGTGGAGGGCCGGGGTGAGGTGAGGTCTTCTCATTCTTATAAACAAGAACAATATCCAGCAACCTCCTGACCGATCGTTATGGACGCTCTCCCAATAGCCATACTCGACGACGACCGTGGCGAGGTGAAGAAGTTGCTCCGCGCCAACCCCAGTCTCGCAACCAGCCCATTCAGCCAAGCCAAACTATACCAGTCGAAAATTTTCCATTGGATTTACGTCGGGGACACTCCACTGCATTTGGCCGCAGCCGGTTATCGCGTTGAAATCATTGAACAATTGCTCGCCGCCAGAGCCGATCCCAATGCCGCCCATAACCATCGCCGAAGCGGCCCGTTGCATTACGCGGCCGATGGCGACCCAACACGGGAGACCAGCAAACAAGTTGAGACTCTCAACCGTTTGCTGAAAGCCGGCGCAAAGATCAACGCGCAGGATAAAAACGGCGCGTCACCCTTGCATTGAGCGGTCCGAACCCGTTGCGCCGAAGCAGTAAAATTTCTCCTCAAATCCGGGAGCGATCCGTTCTTGAAAAATATAAACGGAACCACGCCCTTGCATCTGGCCGTGCAAAACACCGGTCGCGGCGGCAGCGGCACGGATGAAGCCAAAGCCGCCCAAGGACAAATCATTCGCGAATTCCTCTCATCCGGCATCAACCCCAACCTCCGCGACGGCCAAGGCAAATCCGTTCTGGATTGCGCCCGGAGCGACTGGATCAAGCAGGTGTTGTTGGAAAAATAGTTTACCCCAGCCGATGTACACTTGAATGGTATTATGGCAGCAACTTGACGCGGTAAATGACATTGGACGCGCAATTGCCAACATCAAATGTGGTAGAGCCGTTGGTGGCGGTGATAGGGGTGCCAAAGTCGGTCCAGTTCGTCTGGATCATGTTCGTGCTGCATTGCACCTGATAATTAAGGTTGGATACGGAACTCCAGAGGAGCGAGAAGGTGTGGTCTGGTTTCAGGATGGGTTTGAGCATGGGGGCCATTATGACCGTTAGGCGATAAATGACACCCAAACCGGTTATTCCTCCGCCGATTCCGCCATTGACCGTTGTCCCGTAAAAATTACCATCTGTTCCTTGGATCGGTTCGGCGTTGGGATTAGAGCCAATGACCTGATTCAATGATTTCAAAGTGGTCAATGCTCCTCCAGGAGTTATTTGAAATATTACACCGACTCCTTGCGAACCGCCTTCTGCCGTCACTCCGTAAAAATTGCCATCGCTGCCGATGGTCAAAGCGCCGACTGCATATTGTCCATTCGGGCCGGTGAATGGAGCGAGCAGGGTTATGGCACCTCCCGGCGTGGCCATAAAGGGGCCGCCGTAAGGAGTTGTCCCATAAAAATTGCCATTGTTCGCTTGGATTAAGCCACTCTCACCATTTGCACCATTGGTTCCATCAAAAGATCCCACCGTTGTAACCAAGCCAGAGGTTATAAATTTGAATATCATCCCACGTCCATACGTTCCCTCACCAGGGCTTAGCCCATAAAAATTGCCATCCTTGGCTTTAAGCAAAGTGCCGCCTGGAGTCCAGCCGTTGCCACCATTAAAGGAAACCATGGTGGTCAGCGCACCAGAGGGAGTCATCTTGAAAACCGTGCCCAAAGCAAAAAGCCCACCACCGGCAGTCGTGCCATAAAAATTTCCATCACTGTTTTGAACCAACGTCCCCTTCGGTTGTGCGCCATTCGTCCAATTGAGGGTAACCAAAGTTGTCAGATCGCCGCTGAGCGTCATTTTAAAGATCGTTCCAAAACTATTGGTATTGCCGCCATACCTCGCGGTTCCGTATAGATAACCGTCGGCGGCCTGCATAAGCGCGCCCATCGGATTCGCGCCATTGCCGTTGGTGAAGGACACCAGGGTGGTCAACTGGCCACCGGGCGTCATTTTGAAAATGGTGCCAAGATTGCTGATACCTCCGGCGTAGGTGGTCCCATAAAAATTACCATCGCTAGCTTGAAACAGCGCTGACTGCGGGTTAGCTCCATTGGTCGTACCGAAGGTGACCAATTTGGTAAATGTTTGCCCAAAAACCGGTGCGGCCAAGAAGGTCAAAGCAATGCACACCAATCCCGTCCGGCGGGTGGCAAATCTCATCGCCACCATCAAAACTTTTATTACCGTTTTCATTCAAGTGCCATGAGCCTGAGGCAGTGTGACGCTCGCAACTGGCCTTATCAAGTGGCAAATTTTCCCTCAACCCATGATTTGAGGAATAGCACCCAAAGAATCGCGGAAGAAGAGGGTGAGGGTTTTGTTTGTGACAACTCAAGCCAGAACAGCTTCCCGCATTGGCCGGGTCCCGGAGACTGGTAAAGTTTTTCCCTCTTGTTGCAATTGTTCAACTTCTTCACGAACAAGCACACATAATTGATGATAGGTGGTCTCCTCGTTGTCGCCATGACAAACGCCGCCGTATGGAAACAGGTCGGGACAGTAGCCAACATAAGCCCCATCCTCGTCATTCCACCGGACAAATTTTAAATATTGATCTTCAGTTCTCATTTGGCTGCTTCACGAATCGCGTTGCGCACTTGTTTTTCCTGGTAATGGTGGGCGTCTTCCCCATCGCCGCCACTTAATATTACCGAACCGAGAATCCGGGCATGTCGAAACTTACGGTGCGAGCCTTTGCCACCCGGCACCAGGACAAACCCCGATTTCGTCAAATCCGAAACCAATTGGCGAATTTTTCGCGGCATCTATCTTTATTTAAATACCACTCCAGCTTATGGCAGTCAATTCCCGCAAAGGAAATCAAATCGTTCAAGCGGTGGCCGCAAAAGTGACTTTTAAGCCGATGGCTGACAGGACAGAATTCAAACTCGACAGGCGCGGATTGCCTTTGCGCGAGACCAAACGATAGAGACTTTCGCGGTTCAATTTGCTCAATTGTGCCATGCGGCCCACGCCGCCCTGGGCCTCGACCACATCGCGCAGGCCGACCAGAAAAACTTCCGGCCCTTCTTCATAGCAAGCCGTGAGGTATTCCGCAGCCTGTTCCGGGTCGCTCAATTTCTTTTCCAGGATTTTTTTATAACTTACAGTTTTCATAACTCGCTCTTTTTGAATTCCTGCCAATACTGTTTCGCCAGCCGGATATCCTTGTCTTGTGTCCGCTTATCGCCCCCGGTCAGCAAGATCACAATCGTCCTGCCTTGTTGGCCGATATAAACGCGGTAACCCGGCCCGTAATCCACGCGTAATTCGGAAACTCCATCTCCCACTGGCTTGCAATCACCCAAGTTGCCTTGTCGTACTCTGGCCAGTCGCGCCAAAATCCGCGCAATCGCCCTTTGATCATTCAACTCGTCCAGCCAATCTTCAAAAGGCACTTCGCCCTCATTTGTGCGAAAGGCAACGACTTCTTTGGGTGTGATTAGCACTTCAGGAATGTAGCTTTTAAGCTACTAACAGTCAAGTCTTAGATTTTCTTCGAAAACCATTTCGCCCCCTCCGCCTCCAGCGGCAGTTCAATCGTGAACGTCGCGCCTTTGCCGGTCTCGCTCTCCACATGAATCGCGCCACCATGCGATTCCACGATCGCTTTGCTGATGGCCAGACCCAGACCGCTGTTGCCTTGGCCACGCGTGCGGGCTTTGTCCACGCGATAAAAACGATCGAAGAGATGTGGCAACGATTCCTTCGGAATGCCCACGCCGTTGTCGGAAACTTTGATGATGGCGCTGCGACCGTTGCGTTCAATTGACAGTCGCAGTTCAATCCCCTCCTTGTTATGCTGGATGGCATTGTTCATCAAATTGATGAGAACCTGGCCGAGCTTCATCGCGTCGGCCTGCACCGCCAGCGGCTCGAAGGAATGTTGCAACGTGATGCTCCGTTTGCGAGCGAGCGGCTGGATCAGATCAAGCGCTTCTTGCGCGATGCGCGAAAGATCGCAGCGTTCCCGCGCCACGGTCAATTCGCCCGCATCCAGCCGCGCCAATTCCATCAGGCTGTTCACCAAAACGCGCATGCGTTCGGCGGCGCGTTCGCAGGTGTCGAGAGTGGTGCGGTATTCTTCGGGGGTGCGCTCGCGCGAAAGTGCGAGTTGAATCTGGGTGATGATGACCGACAACGGAGTGCGCAATTCGTGGGAGGCATCGGCGGTGAAACGGATCTGCTGCTGGAAAGCGTGATCCAGTTTGTCAAACGTACGGTTCAAAACGGTCGCGAGCTGGCCCAGTTCGCTCTGGGCGTCCTCCACCTGAATTCGTTTTCCGATGTTGCCATCAAAAATGCTTTCCGCCGTCGCACTGATGTTGGCGATCGGGCGCAAGGCCCGCCCCGCCAACCACCAGCCACCAGCCAAACCTGCTCCAATGATGGCCAGCCCGATCACGATCAGGCCCAGCGCCAGTTGGTGCATTTGCCCCGCGAGGGCCGCCGTCGAGGTGCCGACGACCACGTATGTTTCGCCAGGCGTGCGCTGAAGGATTTCGCGGAATTGACCGCGCGTGCGAATAGGGTGATCGGGATTAAAATCCGTTTCCTCGGGCACTGGAATGGCCGGAGCGTTGGACGATTTGGCCGCGATTTGGCCATGACGCCAACCGACATAATAATAGCTCGTGTTCCGTTCAAATTGTTGGTTCACGTCATGATTGCGATCAAGGCCGCGTTCTTGTTCGGACGGAGGCGGGCGGTTGTTATCGAAGTCAGGACCGCGATCTTCGGGCGGACGGTCCTGGCCGGGCGGGCCATGTTGCCCCGGTGGCCCCGGGTGGCCAATCATCGGCATCAGCGGCGTGAGCAAAGATTGCAATTGAGCGTCTATTCGACTGAGCCGTTCATTGCGTTCGTAAAAATAAAAAGTGGTCAACATCCCCGCCACCAGCAACACGAGCAAAGTGCCGTGCCAAAGTTGGATATGCCAGCGGATGGAATTGCTCACCATAACACCCGCTTATTCGATGACGTAGCCGTGACCGCGCCGGGTTTGGATAAAATCTTTGCCAATCTTTTTGCGCACATTGCAGACATGGACGTCGAGCAGGTTGGAAAAAGATTCGTCTTCCTCGGCAAAAAGATGGTCGTAAAGTTCCGTGCGGCTGACCACCTTGCCCCGGCGCAACGTCAGAAATTCAATCAATCCATATTCCCGGGCCGTGAGGGGAATTTCATTTTTACCGACCGCAACCGTGCGGGCCGCCGTGTTGATGGCGATGTCGTCAATCTTTATGACCGGACTCGGTGCGCCAGCGGAACGACGGATCAGAGCGCGAACGCGGGCGAGAAGTTCTTTGAGATTGAACGGCTTGACCAGATAATCATCCGCCCCGTGATCAAGTCCCTTGACTCGATCCTGCACGCCATCACGGGCCGTGAGCATGAGCACGGGCGTCTTCTTTTTTTTGCGAAGCCGTTGAAGAACTTCCCATCCGTCCATTTGCGGCAGCATCACATCAAGAATGATGGCGTCGTAGTCCCACGACTCGGCCTTATAAATCCCCTCCGCGCCATCGGGGGCGGCATCTACCGCATAGCCGTCCTCGCGAAAGGCAGTTTCGAGGCCGTGCCGCAGATCATCTTCGTCTTCAATTACGAGCAATCGCATGGTTTCTGCGACCGACATTACCATAGAACTCGCGCTCATGTCAGCCCATTATGCACAGCGAACCTTAAGAAAAGATTAAGCGAACAAGCCAACACTTCTCAATCATCGCCGCCGGGTCTCCGATCCCTGTCCCGGAGGGACTTCTGAAAATAGCCCGGCGTTTCAACGCCGGGTCTCGGCGATAAACTATCTAAGTCCCGCAGGGACGGCTGAAATTTAAGAGAACGGTGAGAAATATGGGAATAGTGTCCACCATGTCCACGACAACCCACCCCATTTATGCCAAAGTAACCCCGTCAGCATCCCTTTTGCTCTTTGACATTTTTGGCGGAGCGCGGATCTGTGATCCGCAGCGCGTGATTTTCACTCACACGGCGAAAAGTCAAAGGTCGTAAAGGCAAATTCAGCTAAATTAAGGTAAATAAAGGCAAATAAAGGCAAATAAAGGTATCGCCTCAAAAAAAAATTAGTGCCGCCGCAAAATCAACCGATGATCCACCCGTTTGGTCTGGTGATATTCCAATGGCGGCAACTCCGTCAGGGTCGGAGATTCAGTTTCGTTCAAGATCGCACGGGCCGTGATTTTCAATTCCTGCCAGCGCGACCAATCCAGCTCCGGCGCGTGCGCAATCTGCCGCAACATGCTGCGCCACTCGATGATGATGCGATCAATGTCCCCTGCCCCCAAAAGCTCCGTGACCCACGCGTGTTTGCTCAACGGATTTTTATGGACCCCGGCCACGACATGTTCCGCCCCGGAACCATATTTCGGCGGCGACCCGTTTTCGAGATAGCCGGGAATGGATTGTTGCCCAAAAGTTTTTTGGCAAGCTATGGCCAGCCGTCCAGCCCAGCGATTCTCTTCACCGCAAAAACGGAACCCAGCATCGAGATTAGCCAGGTCATAAATCAATTCATCCATCGGATAAGTGGCGTCCTCCAGCGCGGCAGCGACGGCGAGACCATCACCTTGCGAAAAGAAACTGGCGATTTGCCCGCGCCGCGTCGGCACCCCATTAATCGCGACCAACCCAAGCCTGCGCCAGAGCAACGCAACCCCGGTGTTGGTCGGCAATTCTTTACAAACGGGAACCAGCGGGCAGACAGCACAATCGGACGGAAGAACTTCGCGCTCGACCGGTTTCCACAGCGCAACCCCATGATTATCCACCGGAACGCGCAACGTGGATTCAGCCACACTTTGATGAGCCACGATGCGGGGATGATGCGTGATGTATTGCACCACCGGTGTTTTTTGCTCGGCCAATTTTTGCGAGAGCGCCGGAACGACCTGCTCGTTCCAGACCGCGAGCGGAACCTGTCGGCCATTCCAATCCAGCAAACGACGGACCCATTTGGCGAGGAGAATCCGATCCTGATTGAGAACTTCAGCCACGGTGGATTCGCGACCGTAAATTTTCCCGCGCTCATCTTCGCTCAAGACACAAATCGTAGCGGCCCCAAGTTTGGCGAGGGCCGATTGATCGGACAACGCGGGCGCACCATCGGCGGTGACGATTTCGCGCAGCGGTTTGTCCGCGAGCGCAGGGATCGTTTGCCATTCGCCCCGGCTGTTGAACATTTCGCGGACGCGATGACGGACATGACGGGCGCGTTCGGCATCGGTCTTAAGGCCACAAGGTGTGACCGGATGCTTGAGTGATTCTTCGACTCCGAGCGCAATGGGTTTGGTCGTGAAAAGACGTTCTTGAACGCGGACGGCTTCATGAAAAGGATCGCGACCTTGCTCGGCGGCAGCGGTCATGAGGCCGAGAAGAGTGTTCCAATCCACCAACCCGCCGCGCGCAAGATGACAAGGACGAGCGTCAAGCAAACGAAGTTCATTGGCGGTGACCAGGACGAAACCAGTTTCGTCCAAACCGCGACGCCCGGCGCGTCCGAACATCTGAAGAATTTCATCCGCGCGCAAAGGATGTTCCAGACCGTCGCGCCGGTAAGATTCCCCAGCAAGGGCGACACTGCGCAAAGAAAAATTGATGCCCGCCGCCAGCCCCATGGTCGCGACCACGACGCGGAGCTGTCCGGCTTTGGCCAAAGGTTCGACCACTCCCGCGCGCGCGGCATAGCTGAGTCCGCTGTGATGATACGAGATGCGATTCTTCAACATCTTCGCCATCCCTTCGCCGACCAGGAGTTTTTGCTCGGGACTCAAAGTGAGCGGATTGGGCGTGGGCAACATGCGGGAAAGTTCAGCGGCCAGCATTTCGGCGGCTTGACGACGTGGCGAAAAAATAAGGATGGGGCCGAGATCTTCCGCGAGAGCTTTGGCGATGACGCGCGGCCAGTAGCCTTTGATTTCCGAGGGGACGTGAAAATTGAGATTATTGGTGCGGACTTCCTCGAGCGGAACAGGTCGTTCGTCAAAGCGAACCAAAACGGCGTTGCGCCCGAGACGTTGCAACCATTGCACGATGTTCTGCGGATTGGCCACGCTGCCGCTTAAGAGCAGCAATTGTGTTTTTGACGGAGCAAGGGCGAGCGCAAGTTCGTAGTTCAAGCCGCGATCTTGGTCGCCGATCATTTGGTATTCGTCCACCACGAGGAGCGCGGGACCGTCGCCTTCGACCAGTCGGCTCTTTTGCGTTTCGAGGGTGGCGACAATGACCGGCGCGGAAAGATTTTCCGAAAGATCACCCGTGGCAATGCCGACATCCCAGCCGCGCGCCCGCCATTCGGCCAGTTTATCATTAGCCAGCGCGCGAGTGGGCACCGAGTAAATGGCCTGCCCGCGATTTTTGCCATGCCGCGACCAAAGCTCAAAGATCAAGGTTTTACCCGCGCCGGTGGGGGCGTGAACGACCACATCTTTACCATCGCGTAGCGCGCCCACCGCCTGTTGCTGCCAAAGGTCGGGAATGGTGACCTGTTGAAGGGTCGGAAGATTTTCCAATTGTTCGGCGATGGACGACACCCTTAAAGGGTAACAGACTTTGCGCTCAGGCCCAACGGGAAAACTGGCGCGATTAAAAGTGATGGGCACCGGAGTGCGACCGTCCCGGTCGCAGAAATGTGATCTGTTAAAAAGCTTAATCATTCCACCCGCATCGTTCACGCCACGCTTCTGCGACCGGGACGGTCGCACTCCGCTCAGAATTGACCATCACTTTCAATCGCACCTTGAGAAAACCGGCTCGGCCCAAACTTTAGCTGGAATTGATTTTCTGAACCGGCGATAATGTGGCAAATGACCCATTTGATTGTGAAGAAATACGGCGATTTATCGTCTAAAGTCGAAGACGCATGAGTTCAAGTCATAATTATTTAGCAGGAGTGCTGTTGCTCGCCGGAGCGGTGACGGCAGGTGCGGCCACAGCGCCGCCCAAAGCGAAGCTGGAATATAACCGGGATGTCCGGCCTATTTTGGCGGAAAACTGTTTTCCGTGCCACGGCGCGGACTCGGCGTCGCGCAAGGCCGGGCTGCGGCTGGATAAATTTGAGGCAGCGACCCAGCCGGACAAGGACAACAAGTCCGCCATCGTTCCAGGGAAACCGAAAGAAAGCGAATTGGTCCGTCGGATCAACGCGACCGATCCGGATGACGTGATGCCACCGGCCAAAATCCACAAAGTTTTGACCGCGCAACAAAAGGAAACGCTGACGCGCTGGATCGCTGACGGCGCGGTCTATCAACCGCACTGGTCTTATATCGCACCGCAAAAACCAGCGTTGCCAATGGTGAAAAATAAAAAGTGGGTGCGAAATCCGATAGATACATTTATTTTGGCCCGTCTGGAGAAAGAGGGTTTGAAGCCCGCGCCGGAAGCAGATCGCAGAACTTTGGCGCGACGAGTGAGCCTGGATCTGACCGGGTTGCCGCCGAAGCCGGACGAAGTGGAGGTCTTTGTCAACGATAAGTCGAAGGACGCCTATGAAAAACTGGTGGACCGCTTGATGGCCTCGACGGCCTGGGGCGAACATCGCGGAAGATATTGGCTGGATGCGGCACGATACGCGGACTCGAATGGGATCCATCTGGATTTTTATCGCGAGATCTGGAGTTTTCGCGAATGGGTGATCAATGCGTTTAATCGCAACGAACCGTTTGATCAATTCACCATTGATCAATTGGCGGGCGATCTTTTGCCCAAACACACTTTGGATCAAGAAATTGCGACGGGGTTTAATCGCTGCAACATCACAACGAGCGAAGGCGGGGCGATTGATGAGGAGTATTTGGTGCTGTATGCGCGTGACCGCACGGAGACGACCTCGCAGGTGTTCCTGGGATTGACGACGGGTTGCGCGGTTTGTCATGACCATAAATTTGATCAGATTTCGCAGAAGGATTTTTATTCGCTCTCCGCTTTTTTCAACAACACCACGCAAAAGGCGATGGACGGAAATGTGAAGAACACGCCGCCGGTCATTGTCGTGCCTGCCGCGATGGACCGCTCCCGCTGGGAGGCATTGCCGGAGTTGAAAAAAACGGGTGAGGCGAAAATTCAAAAGCGCAAAGATTCCGCGCAAGGCGAATTTAATGATTGGGTGGCGAAGGCTTCGCCGGAAATTTTCACCAAGGACGCACCGAAGGAGAAGCCGGTGTTTCGGGCGTTGCTGGATGATGAATTGAAACCGGCGATCAAACTGGAGTTCCGCGAGACGAATCAGAACCTGACACTCGCCACCAATGCCGCCTGGAAGGATGGAGTGCTGGCCGCGAAAGCTTATGCGGTCAATACGGCGACGGTGCCGAAGATCGCCGACGCGGGCGATTTTGAAAAAGATCAAGCGTTCAGCGCAAGCGTTTGGGTGCATCCGACGCAGGGCGATGGAACGATTGTCGCACGGATGGACGAGCCCCCTGATTTTCGCGGCTGGGATTTCCGGCTGGAGGGGGGTAAGCCCGCGATGCACCTCATCCATAAATGGCCGGAGGACGCGATCCGGGTGGTGGGCAAGAAACCGGTGGAAATGAACCGGTGGACACACGTTTGTTTGACATACGACGGTTCAAAAAAAGCGGCGGGCGTGAAATTTTATATTGATGGCATGTTGCAGAAAAGCGACGTGGCAACGGATAAACTGACCAACACCACGCGGACCACCGTGCCATTCACCATCGGACAGCGTCATACCACTTCCCCGCTGGAGAAAGCCGCTTTGCAAGATGTGCGGCTTTATGGGAAAGCATTGGCCCCGGCGGAGATCAAGGCGCTCGGATTGGGATTGCAATTGGGCTACATGGTTTCGGTTCCAGCAGAGAAACGGACCAAGGAACAAAAAGAAAATCTTTATGGCACCTGGCTTTCCCGCTTTGACAAAGAATATAAATCCGCCACGAAAGCTTTGGCTAAATTGAACGAGGAAGAAACGGCGATCAAAACACGAGGCACCGTGGCCCACGTCATGAGCGAGCGGTCGGAAGCAGCCAAGGCTTTTGTTCTGTCGCGCGGGGAATACGACAAGCGCAAGGATGAAGTCCACCCGGCTACTCCAGCGTCGTTCCCGCCAATGGCCGCAGACCTACCGCGCAATCGGCTGGGCCTGGCCAAATGGCTGGTGTCGCCGGAAAATCCGTTGATGGCACGCGTGACGGTGAACCGTTTTTGGCAGGAAATTTTCGGGACGGGCATTGTGCGGACCACCGGTGATCTCGGAGTGAGCGGTGAAATGCCGTCCCACCAGGAGTTGCTTGACTGGATGGCGGTGGATTTCCGCGAGAACGGCTGGGATGTGAAACGCCTTTTCAAACAGTTGGTCATGTCCGCCACCTACCGACAGGCCGCCACCGTCACGCCGGAAAAATTGGCCAAAGATCCGCAAAACCGGTTGCTCTCGCGCGGACCGCGCTTCCGCATGGACGCGGAAATGGTGCGGGATTACGCGCTGAGCGCGAGTGATCTGCTGGTGCGAAAAATCGGCGGGCCAAGTGTGCGTCCGTATCAACCGCCCGGAGTTTGGGAGGCCATCGCCATGATCGGCAGCGATACGCGCGATTACAAACAGGATTCCGGCGAGAACTTATATCGTCGCAGCATGTACACCTTCTGGAAACGGACCGCGCCGCCCGCCATGCTCGATATTTTCAATGCGCCCAGCCGCGAGACTTGCACCGTGCGCCGCGAACGGACGGACACGCCATTGCAAGCGCTGGCCACGATGAACGATCCGCAATTGGTCGAAGCCGCTCGCCACTTGGCCGAAGAAGCGCTGGCGGAAAAGAAGCCCAGCGACCGGCTGGAATTCATGGCGGAAAAAGTGCTGGCGCGGCCACTGCGCCGGGAGGAATTAAAGGTGACGAGCTCCGTGCTGGACGATTTGCTGAAACATTACCAATCGGATCCAAAAGACGCGGACGCCTTGATCGCGGTGGGCGAATCAAAACCTGCCAAGACAGTGGATCACCCGACCCTGGCGGCTTATACCATGGTGGCGAATGATTTATTTAATTTGGATGAGACGTTGAATAAATAAAGGGAAAGCGGCCAAACGGTCTCGATTAGCGAGGCACGCAAAAGCGGTGGCAAGCCAGCCGCACCAGATGCTTCGCGAGGTTTTACGCGCGAGTTGACGGTTTAATGTTACAGGCTTGTTGCCGGGCGTTCAGTGGCGTATTTTTTAAACATGAAACGCGAAGAAATCCTTCAGGACATCCACGGATTAGAGGCGGAATTGGAGAAGCTGGAAAAACAAAACAGTGTCTTGTCGGCTGATTTTTATTGTTCTTATAGGGCAGGAAAGTTGGAACAATCCCATGATTTCATTCGCTGGGCCGGTTTATATGAGGCAAAGCAGGAGCGCGAAGAAACCGGTTGTTAGCTTTTTGCTGGAGCTCAAATTTAACAATGACACACTAAGAATACGGATTGATTGTCTGGAAGGAAAAACGAATTAAGATGGCAATATTTCGAAATTTCAGGGCTGGTCCTTTCAAGATGGTAATTCTTATGATAATTATCATTTTCCTCTTCGCTGTTATATGGATTTTGACCACATATCCGATGGATCCGACTGGAAATTACGAAAATGACAAAAGCGGGTTTGCTGGAACTGCATATTTTCAATTTAAAAATGGAAAAGTGGTGGATGTCTATCTTGAGAGCGATGGAACGGAACACAGAAACGATCTGGGGTCTTATTTTAAACAAAACAAAAAATGGGTATATGCCCCGACAAACGCCCAAACCATGTCTTTACGTGCGACACCTTTTTCCATTCAGATTGGAGCTGCTGAAGGCACCGTTAATTTTAAAAGAATATTTGGCCAGCCGAAACCAATAAAAAAGACCTCGTTGTCGAAAGAGGAACGGTAATCTCCACATTATTTAAAATTTAGATTTTTTTAAATAGGCTTAATTTTCACAGCAACCATTCTGGAAGTCATTCAGCGGAACACGGGTTTTCCGGCCAAAAAGAGCAATTAAGCGGGCCGCAAATCGAACCGCAGATTTTTGCCGTCCAAGGTAAGAATAAACCGGTTCAGGACGTTTCTTCCGACCAGCACATTTTGCCGTTCGGCGGCAATGCAGCGCACGATCGGGAGTTCAAAACCTTCAATGGTGAATCGAACATAATACACGGGTCGCCGGGAAAAGGTGCCATCGAAGCCACGCGCCCAGATTTGGGCCCTGGCCTTTAGAGCCAACTGCGAAATTAATCCTTCCGGAATAACCGTAAGATCCGCTCCAGTGTCCAGTTTTCCGGGCAGAAGGCCGCTATTCACGCTGCTCACTGGGTGGGTGACAATGACTTCCGCGACCGGCGCGGGAGGGGAGAAATTTTTATCAAAGGCCGGCATCAGGAAGCAAGTTCCGGTGATGGAATTTCGCAGATCGCCGGGTTTTCTTCCAGGCGCCCGATGTAGAACGGTTTTTCGCCAAATTTCCGGAACATCCGGGCGGCCAGTGTTTCATCATTCCGATCATGATCCACCATGCGGTGACCGACAAAGGCCACATATTGCCGGGGATACCGGCGCATCAACTGGCCTCGCTGACGCGCAAAGGAACTTTGTTCCGTTGCCAAGCCTTCATCCTCAAGTGGAATTGTTGTTTTGGCTACCGTCTTCATGCCTTAATTTTTACCATTATCGGGCGACGAAATCAATCCTTGGAATCTTAAGTTGCCCGGCAGGACGCCGCTTGAACTCGCGGGCGAAGATGCCTACGCTTTGGCGCGTGACCATTCTGGAAGTGATACAGCGCAGTGCCGACTTTCTTGCCAAAAAAGGCGTGGAATCGCCGAGGCTTCAGGTGGAATTGATGCTGGCGCATGCCCTGAAAATGCCACGGATGAAGTTGTATCTGAGTTTTGAGCGGGTTTTGACCGAGACGGAGTTGGCGGCGTTGCGGACGATGGTTCAAAGGCGGGGAAATCGGGAGCCGTTGCAGTATATTCTGGGCTCGGTCAATTTTTGCGGGCTGGAATTGATGGTGGATCGGCGGGTTTTGATTCCCCGACCGGAAACGGAGCTATTGGCGGAACGAGCGTGGAATTACGTTCTTCAATCCGCAATCTCCAATCCGCAATCCGCAATTGTTTTAGATCTTTGCACCGGCTCCGGCTGTCTGGCCATCGCCATTGCAGCCAAAGCACCGCACTCTCAAGTTCATGCTTCGGATATTTCTGCGGATGCATTGGTTGTGGCCAGGGAAAATGCCGGGCGGCACCAGGTTCAGGAGCGGATCCAGTTTTATCAGGGAGATTGTTTTGCGGCGCTGCCGAAGGATTTGCGGTTCGACCTGATCGTTTCCAATCCCCCCTATATCGCCACGGCGGAAGTGGCCACGCTCGAGCCGGAATTGCGCGATCATGAGCCGAAGAACGCTTTGGATGGCGGGGCGGATGGGTTGGATTTTTATCGTCGGATCGCGGGGGAGGCAAAGTCCTTTCTGGCGGACAAAGGAAAGCTTATGCTGGAGCTGGGCGATGGGCAGGCGGCGGCGGTCGGGGAAATTTTTCGGGAACAAAAGTGGATTGTGGAAACGGTGGAAGCTGATTATAGTCGGCTTCCAAGAATTTTGGTGGCATCAATTTAACGTAGCAGTCGAGGAAGCCAGAGTCTCGTTACCTCGACTGCTACGAGAAAAGTTATATTTCATGGACAGTTTTTTAATCAAAGGCGGGACGCCATTGCATGGCGACGTCACGATCAGCGGCGCGAAGAACGCGGTGCTGCCCATCATGGCGGCGACGTTGCTCACGGCGGAGACTTGTGTCATCCGGCGCGTGCCGAATCTGAGCGACGTGCAATTCATGTGTCAGATCCTGACTTCGCTCGGCGCGGAGGTGAAATTTGAAGAGGGCACATTGACCGTGCGCGCGGCGAAGATCAAAGGAGTCGGAGACTATGACCTGATCCGCAAAATGCGCGGCTCGATCTGTATTCTTGGGCCGTTGCTCGGTCGTTTGCGCAAAGCGACCATTTCCCTGCCGGGCGGTTGCATCATCGGTGCCCGGCCGATCGACCTGCATTTGAAAGGCGTCGCGGCGCTCGGCGCAAAAATCAAGATCGAAGGCGGTTATGTCCATGTGGACGCAAAGAAATTGCGCGGGGCCGATCTGTTCCTCGGCGGTCGCGCGGGCCCGACGGTTCTCGGCACGGCCAATGTGATCATGGCGGCGGTGCTGGCCGATGGCGTCACGATCATCGAGAGCGCGGCGTGTGAACCGGAAGTGATCGACCTGATCCATTTTCTCAACGCCATGGGCGCAAAAATTTCCGGGGGAGGCAGTCCGACCGTCACCATTACGGGAGTGAAAAGTTTGCACGGTGCGGAACACGAAGTCATTCCGGACCGCATCGAGGCGGCGACTTTTGCCATCGCGGCGGCGGCGACCAACGGCGAAGTCACGCTGCACGGCGCGCGCGCCGACCACATGCACGCTATTCTTGACAAGCTGCGCGAAGCGGGCGTGAAGATCGAACGCAACGGCCCGGCCTTGAAATTTTCCCGCAACGGCCGGCTAAAGCCGGTAGATATCACCACCCTGCCCTACGCCGGTTTCCCGACCGATGTGCAGGCGCAAATGATGGTGTTGATGGCCTTGACGCCCGGCATCAGCATCATCACCGAGCGTATTTTTGAATCGCGCTTCATGCACGTCAGCGAACTGGCGCGGCTTGGCGCGGATATTGCCATCGAAGGCCCAAGTGCTATTGTAAAAGGAGGCAAGCCGTTGAGCGGCGCGCCGGTGATGGCGAGCGATTTGCGGGCGTCGGCGGCGTTGGTCATCGCCGGGTTGGCGGCGAAGGGGAGCACAGAAGTGAATCGTGTCTATCACATAGATCGCGGGTACGAGAATATTGACGGAAAACTCCGCAAGCTCGGCGCCCGCATACAACGACAGGAAGGATCATGAAATTTATCATTGGAGCGATTATAGTAATCGGTCTGGCCGTCGGCGGCTGGAACCTTTATGTTTACTGGGGCAATTTCAAAGACAAGGACGACAGCTCGCCCCATGCTGCGGCACCCGTGCAAATTGATTCCGCCCAACTCAAGGGGATGCCGTCCAGCCTGGAGCCGATGCTGGACGCGGCCAAAAAACGCGGCGCGATCGGCTTGCATGATTTCCTGACGACTTACGGCAAAGTCATCGCCGATCCGAAGCTGGCCTCGATTGAATTGGATTATGTGGTCCTGGTGGCGCAAAGCAGCCCCGGCGACGCACGGACGACCTTCGCGAAAGTCAAAAAACGCATTGGGCCTGGTTCTCCGGTTTATAGCCGGGTGAAACAGTTGGAATCCACTTACGAATAATTTTCCAAGGCCATTGAGAAGTTCCAACTTCCAGGTACCAAAGAAATTTTCATCTTCAAATCCCCGGAGATTTTGTGCCGCCCTGTGCACCGATAAATAGCGCTGGCCGCGAGTGCGTCAGCAGATTCGCGACCAGCGCCGGTGGGGGGGCTGGTTATTGCACGGTCAAGGTGACAGCAGTGGTGTTGGTTGTGCCATTGGCTCCGGTGATCACGCAGTTGTAAGTCCCGGCATTCCCCGCTTGCGCGTTGGTGATGGTGCAAGTGGTCGTGGTCGCCCCGGAAATGTTCGAGCCATTGAGCTGCCATTGATACGCCGTCCCGATGGCGACGGTGGAGAAGGACGTATTGGAACCGGTGGCAACGGTGGTGCTGATGGGTTGTTGCGCGATCCACGGATCATTGGCCGCCTGGAAAGTGAGGTCGTCGAAATAGCCTCCGGAACCGGCGGTGCCGAAAGCTGAATTGACCTCGATCAAATTAAAGCCAACATTCGTTCCGCTGGTGGCGTAGCTGAAGGTGGTGTTGGTCATGTTATCAATGAACATCTGCACCGGGCCGGAATTGGCCACGGGAATGCCCACGATCATGCGTCCGTGATGCCAGCCAACGGTGCGCGGGGTGATGGTGTTAAACCAACCCTGGGAATTGATGCCACCGGTCGCCGCCACCAAACGGGCCTGATAAACATTGGAGTGATAGCCACTGGTGAAATAAGCGCCCAGCGACATGCGTTGATTAAAGCTGGTGAAGGTCGTGGTCACAAAATCATTGGTCAGTGAAACCGGCAGATTTTGCGCGATGGCGATATAGTCATTGTAATTGGACGCGCCGGAAGCGGAACCCTTGGTATCGTAGAACCACCAATCCATCATGAAATTGCCGTAATAATTCGAGCCGGCATTCAAGCGATAGGGCAGATTCAGATAGACTTGGTCCAATTGCCCGTTGGTCTTGCCACCCATCATTTTGCTCCCGCCATGCGGGGTGACTCCGCCGATGTTGGTGTAAACAAAAATGTTCGGGAGCGTCGGAATGCCCCACCACGGATTGGAGGAGTTGGTGTTGGGCCCGCTGGTATAATTATTGTCCAGCGCGCCAACAGTGTAGGTTTCAAACCCGTCCACATAACTGAACGCCGCCTGTTGCACGGTCAACGTAACCACGGAACTGGTCACGCTCCCAATGGCGTTCGTCACCACCACACTGTAACTGCCGGCGTTGGTCCATTTTAACGCGGTCAGGGCCAGGCTTGAGGTGGTCGCGCCTGAGATGGCGGCTCCATTTTTGCTCCATTGATAAGCCAACGGCGCGGTGCCGGTCACGCTGACGGTGAAGGTCACGCTGTTGCTGACACTGGCCAGTTGACTGGCTGGCTGTGCGGTGATGGCCGGGGGCAGAAGCACGGTCAGGACGCCATCGGCGCTGATGACCGAACCGGCCACATTGGTGACTTGACAGGAATAACTGCCGGCATCGGTCGCCTGACAATTATTGATGGTGATGCTGGCGTTGGTCGCGCCACTGATGCTCAGCGTATTGATGCGCCACTGATAGGTGAGCGGCGCAGTGCCGGCGGCCACGACGCTAAAGCTCGCGCTTTGCCCTTGATTCACCGTGGCATTGCCCGGTTGCGTGGTGATGGAAGGCGGCACATTGACGGTCAGGGTAGCGGTTGAGCTCGTGACGGAACCGGCCACATTGGTGACAATCACCGTGTAGCTCCCTGCATCCGTTACCTGAGCACTGGCGATGGAATAACTTGAAGCCGTCGCGCCGGAGATGTTGGCGCCATTGAGCGCCCATTGATAACTAAGCGGTGCGGTGCCGGTGGCGGTCACGCTGAAAGAAGCCGCCGAACCCTGGGTCACGGTGGCGCTTTGCGGTTGACTGGAGATTCCGGCCGGCACGTTGACGGTGAGCGTGGCAGTGACGCTGGTGACCGAGCCAAGCGCATTGGTCACCACCACGGTGTAACTTCCAGCATCGGTGGTCTGCGCGCTGGCCAGACTGTAACTGGTCGTGGTGGCTCCGGAAATGGCGGAACCGTTTTTGTTCCATTGATAACTGAGCGGTGCCTGACCACCGGCGACCACACTGAAGGAGCCCGCTGCGCCTTGGGTGACTGTTTGACTGGAAGGCTGCGTGGTGATGACCGGCGGATCATTGACTGTCAATGTAACGGCGGTCGTATTGGTCGTGCCATTGGCTCCGGTGATCACGCAAACATACGAACCCGCATTGGCGTCCTGCGCGTTGGTGATGGTGCAAGCCGTCGTCGTTGCGCCCGACACGCTGGAGCCATTGAGTTGCCACTGGTAAGACGTGCCAACGGCCATGGTGACGAAGGTGGCGTTCTGTCCGGCATTAACCGTTTTGTTGGTCGGCTGTTGCGCGATCCATGGGTCGTTGGCCGAACGGAAACTGAGATCGTCAAATACACTGCCTGAACCGACGTTGCCGAACGCGGAATTCACCTCGATCAGATTGAAACCGACGTTCGTCCCGCTGTTCGCGTAGGTAAAGACCGGAGTGAACATGTCATCAATAAACATCCAGACGGGGCCGGAGTTGGCCACCGGAATACCGACCACCATGCGGCCATGATGCCAGCCCACCGTGCGCGGCGTGGTCGTGTTAAACCAGCCTCCGGCCAATCCACCGGTGGAGCCGACCAAGCGTCCCTGGTAAACGTTGGAATGATAACCGCTGGCGGCATAAGCGCCCAGGGACATCCGTTGATTATAGCTGGTGAAGGTGGTGGTCACCTGGTCATTGGTCAGCGAAACCGGCAGATTTTCTGCGATGGCGATATAGTCCTGATAATTGGACGCGCCCGCAGCCGCGCCTTTGGGATCGTAAAACCACCAATCAGCCACAAAATTGCCGAAATAATTGGAGCCGGCATTCAAACGATAGGGCAGATTCACATAGACTTGGTCCAACGATCCGTTTGTTTTCCCGCCGATCATTTTGGTGCCGCCATGAGGAGTCAC
>CAIYOY010000229.1 GCA_903927905.1 uncultured Verrucomicrobiales bacterium
AAACGGCTCGTCAGTAGCCTCGCCCCACCAGATATATAATAAATCCTATTGACTAAGTATATTATTCCTTTATTTTTGGCTGATGGTGCAAAATGTAAAAACAGTGTAACGTAACCTTGTTCATTTGATTAAAGCATGGCTTTCAAAAAATCAAATCCGTTGCCCGGACTGAGCCTGACGCTAGGCTTCACGCTTTTTTATCTCTGCATCCTCGTCGTGATACCCATCGGTGCGCTTTGCCTGAAAGCCTCTCACCTCTCCTGGCATGAATTTTGGTCCCTTGCCGCCAATGAACGAGCGCTGGCCGCGTACAAATTAAGTTTCTCCGCTTCCGTCATCGCCGCTTTGGCCAATGCCCTGTTCGGCAGTCTCCTGGCCTGGGTTTTGGTCCGATACCGTTTTCCGGGGCGTCAATTGATTGATGCGCTGGTTGATTTTCCGTTCGCACTGCCGACGGCTGTGGCCGGTCTGACTTTGGCGAATCTTTTTTCTGAACACGGTTGGCTCGGCCATTTCCTCGTGCCGATGGGGATCAAAGGCGCTTACACCAAACTCGGCGTTTACATCGCGTTGACCTTTGTCGGCATGCCCTTTGCCGTGCGGACGCTGCAACCGGTCATTGAAAAATGCGATCACAACGTCGAAGAAGCCGCCGCCAGCCTCGGGGCTGGCCGCTGGAGTACTTTTACCCGCGTCATTTTCCCCACCTTGCTGCCGGCGTTGTTGACTGGATTCGCTTTGTCTTTCGCCCGTGCGTTGGGCGAGTATGGTTCGGTCGTTTTCATTTCCGGAAATTCTTTCAATACCGAAATCGCCCCGGTGCTGATCGTCTCGCGCCTTGAACAATATGATTACAACGGCGCCATCGCCGTGGCCATGGTACTGCTGGTGCTGTCGTTCGGATTATTGTTGGGCGTCAACTGGCTGGAACACTGGAGCACTCGATTCCAACGCGCATGAAATCACCCGCCACATCCGCCGTCGAAGAACCGCGCCCCATCCAATGGCTGCTGATCGGCGTGGCCGTGTTGTTTTCGGCGGTCTGCCTTTTTCTGCCGTTGCTCAATGTTTTCGTTCAAGCATTTGACAGCGGTTGGTCGGCTTATTTGAAAGCACTCACCAACCCCGACACCAAAGCCGCACTGCGCCTGACCCTGATGGTCGCCGCCATCAGCGTGCCGGCCAATGTCATCTTCGGAGTTTGCGCCGCCTGGGCCATCGCCAAATTTGAATTTCCCTGGAAAGCAGTATTATTGACAGTGATTGACCTGCCGTTTTCCATTTCGCCCGTGGTGTCGGGTTTGCTTTTCATTTTGTTGTTTGGCGCCAGCGGATTTTTTGGCGCGTGGCTCCAGCTTCATCACGTCCAGATCATTTTTGCGTGGCCTGGAATGGTCCTGGCCACCGCGTTTGTCACCGTTCCCTACGTTGTTGGCGAATTGATTCACGTCCTGCAAGCCCAGGGCAGCGATCAGGAGCAAGCCGCCATGACGCTCGGCGCGAATGGCTGGCAAACCTTTTGGCATATCACCTTGCCGAGCATCCGCTGGGGTTTGCTCTACGGCGTGATTCTCTGCACCGCGCGCGCCATGGGCGAATACGGCGCGGTCGCGGTTGTCTCCAGTCACATCGCCGGAAAAACCGACACCCTCGCCCTGCGCGTGGAAAAACTGGCCAACGAATATAATCCCGAAGCCCCCTTCGCCGTGGCCAGCCTGCTGGCTTTCCTCGCGCTGTTCACGCTCGGATTAAAATGCTATTTGGAATGGAAAGCCAAAGCCAACGATCATGGAACCATGGCTCAATGAACTCTCAACTTTCAACTTTTAACTCTCAACTGGTTTGAGCATTTCCCTAAAAAACGTCAGCAAAAAATTCGAGCACACAGCCGCTCTCGAGGACATCAGCCTCAGTGTCAACGAAGGCGAACTCGTAGCTCTCCTCGGCCCCAGCGGCAGCGGCAAGACCACCGCGCTCCGCTTGATCTCCGGCCTGGAAACGCCCGATTCCGGCGACATCCTCATCCGCGACCAGCGCGTGAACGATGTCTCCGTGCAAAAGCGCAACATCGGTTTTGTTTTTCAGAACTACGCCTTGTTCCAGACCATGACCGTCTTCAAGAACATCGCCTTCGGCTTGAAGATCAAAAAATGGAAACGCGCGGCCATCCAGGATCGCGTCGCCGAACTGCTCAAACTTCTCGAATTGACCGGCCTGGAAAAACGTTATCCTCACCAGCTTTCCGGCGGCCAAC
>CAIYOY010000230.1 GCA_903927905.1 uncultured Verrucomicrobiales bacterium
GAATTTGAAGCGCCTCTTCGAAAAGCTGCAAAGCCTCCTGAGCGCCGATCAATTGAAATCCAGACCGCGCCTCTTCATACAACGCCTCGTCTTTTGTATTCCAAAAATATTGACCAATCCCTCCATTTTCAACTTCACATTGAACAATCCAAGTGGCCCAAAATGCCCGCAATCCAGTTGGTAGATTTTGGATGCTTTTTAAATAAACACTCGCATCCGATGGATCGGAAACCCTGCTCTCCGCTTCAATCATCACGAGATCATCAAGCTCCTCATCGTCTTTGGTGTTTTTAATCTCTGCTAAAGTAAGCATGGTATCACCTGTTTGTTGTTTATGTTCGATTTACAGATGTATATTTCCAATACTCAAACCATTGGCAAGCCTTAATACCCGCTCTTTTTTTTAAGCGCTGCCATCCAAATTTCCGGCGGAGCGCGACTCTGTGAGTCGCAGCGGGTGATGTGGATGCGTGGTTTGAAAATTATTGAAGTCTTCTCGCTTGCCACCTGCTGCGACTCACAGAGTCGCGCTCCGTTAAATTTCTTACTGACAAATAGCGTGAATCACGTCTAATTACGCCTGTGAGCGAGACATTAAGATATTTGCAGTCGGAGTCCGCGGATACGGGCCTGGAGATCGGCGTCCTGGTCAAATATATCCTGATTGACGCCATCAAAGCCGGCGCCAGCGACATCCATATCGAACCCTGGGAAAGCACGCTGGCGGTGCGCATTCGTTTGAATGGCGTGTTGACGGAGCTGGTGCATTTGCCGTTGGAATTGATGGAGAAAATTTCCGGTCGCTTCAAGGTTCTGGCCAATCTCGTTACTTATCAAACTGGTCTCCCGCAGGAAGGCCATGCTCCGGCGGACCCGGAACTCGGCGGCGTGGAACAACGTATTTCCATTTTCCCCACCACGCGCGGGGAAAAAATTGTGGTTCGTATTTTTGATCCGAGTAATCGCAGCTTCGATCTGTCCGTGCTGGGGTTGGATGATGATGTGCTGGCGCAGTTCATCAAATTGCTGGCCCGGCCCAGTGGTTTGATTTTGCTCACCGGCCCGACCGGTTCCGGCAAAACCACGGCGATTTATTCCGCGCTGTATCATGTCGTGCAGAAACACGGCGTGGCCATCAGCATCGCCACGGTGGAAGATCCGGTGGAATTCAATCTGCCGATGATCGCGCAGGCGCAGGTCAATCTCGCGCAGGAATTCACTTATCCCAAAGCCTTGCGCTCGCTCATGCGGCAAGATCCGCAAGTCATCATGGTCGGGGAAATTCGCGATCCCGAGACTGCGGCCATCGCGGTGCAAGCGGGTCTGACCGGGCATTTGGTCATCAGCACGATTCACAGCGGCAGCACGGCGGGGGTTTTTGCGCGCTTGATCAATATGGATATCGAACCGTTTTTGCTTTCGTCCAGCATCATCGGCGTGCTCGGTCTGCGGTTGGTGCGGAAGAATTGCACTTATTGTTCGCAGCCGTATGAACCGGAGCCGGCCATATTGAAATCGGTACCACCGGAAGATCTGCCGAACGCGCAATTCCGCAAAGGCGTGGGTTGCGATCAATGTCTGGGCACGGGATTTTCCGGGCGTAATTCGATCACGGAACTGATGTCGGTGGACCAGGTTTTACGCGATGCGGTGATGCAAAAGATGCCGACCAAGCAGTTGCAACAAGTGGCCGAGCAAACCGGCATGGTCACGATGTGGCAGCGGGGGTTGCGCCGCGCGCTGGCCGGCCAAACCACGATGGAAGAAATCTTGCGGGTGGTGGCGATGGATGAAGGTTGATCACCGATGTTTGCGTCGTTTCTTTTTCTGTGGAATTTCCTGGCCGTGCCGGCTCTTTTGAGCCTGGCGATCGGGTTTTGGCGTTGGGGTGCGAGCCTCTCTTTTCCGCTGCATCGTCGGATGATTCCCCAGGGACAAATGCCATCGGTCACGCTGATCAAACCGTTGAAGGGTTGTGAAAGCGAAACGAAAAGCACTTTGCGCAGTTGGATGATCCAACAATATTCCGGCCCGGTGCAGATACTTTTTGGGGTGGCTTCGGCGGAAGATCCGGTTTGCGCGGTTGTGCGGGAATTGCTCGCGGAATATCCCAAGGTGGATGCGCAACTGGTGATCTGCCGCGAAGATCTTGGTGCCAACGCAAAGGTCTCCACCATGCGCCAGTTGCAACCGCATATCCGGCATGAATTCGTGGTGATCAGCGACGCGGACGTCCGGGTGCCGACGGATTTCCTGCGCAATATCATCCCCCACTTTGACGATCCGCAAGTCGGCCTGGTGAATTGTTTTTATTCGCTGGCCAATCCCATGACCGTCTCGATGGCTTGGGAAAGCATCGCCATCAACGCTGATTTTTGGAGTGAAGTTTTGCAGGCGCGCAGCATGAAAGAAGTGGATTTTGCCCTCGGCGCAGTCATGGCGTTGCCCAAAGCCCTTTTGGAAAAAATCGGCGGCTTCGCCATCCTGTCCGATTATTTGGCCGACGATTATCATCTCGGTCAACAGGTCGTGCGCGAAGGAAAAAAAATCGCGTTCGCCCACGTGGCAGTGGAATGTTGGGAGCCACCGATGTATTTCACGCGGGTGTGGATCCACCAATTGCGCTGGGCCAGGACCATCCGTTTTTGCCAGCCGGTGCCGTTTTTTCTCAGCATTCTGAGCAATGCCACGCTTTGGCCCGTGCTGTGGTTTTTGATTTTTGCCCTGCGGCATTTCAATTTTGATCAATCCGATGCCATGGAAAATTGGCTGGTCGCCGGTGGCCTGCTTTGCCTCTGTCTTGGCTTTCGCATCGCCACCGCGCTGCAACAACAAATGCGGCTGACCCGTTCGACCGCGCATTTTGGCTGGTGGTGGCTGGTGCCGGTTAAGGACTTGATGAACGTCGCCATCTGGGCCGTTTCCTTTCTGGGCAACCACGTCGAATGGCGCGGGCAACGCTTCCGCGTTTTAAGCGGTGGAAAATTATTGCGTGACCCGTGAGCCAAGACGTATCAAACTGCGGCATGAAGAATCTTGGCGAACTTTTCGACAACAACAAAGCCTGGGCTGGACGCATCAGCAAACAGGACCCTGATTTTTTTCTCAAGCTGTCCAAGCAACAATCGCCGTCCTATCTCTGGATCGGTTGTTCGGATAGCCGCGTGCCGGCGAATGAGATTGTCGGGTTGCTGCCCGGCGAACTTTTTGTGCATCGCAACGTGGCGAATGTCGTCGTTCACACCGACCTGAATTGTCTCTCGGTCATGCAATTTGCCGTTGATCTGCTTAAGGTGCGCCACATCATCGTCTGCGGACATTACGGTTGCAGTGGAGTGAACGCGGTTTTTCGCCGGCAACGGCTGGGCTTGAGCGATAATTGGCTGAGGCACGTGGAAGATGTCCGCCAAAAGCACGAAAAACTGGTGGCGACTGCCGGCAACGGCCCGGCCGCTTCCGATCGCCTCTGTGAATTGAACGTCATCGAACAAGTCGCCAATGTCTGCCATACTTCCATCGCGCGCGATGCCTGGGAACGCGGTCAGGAACTGTCCGTGCATGGCTGGATCTATGGTTTAAAAGACGGCCACCTCCGCGACCTCAAAACCACCATCAGCGATTTCAAAGACACCATTCCCACGTACGAAGCCGCGCTCGCCGCTTTGGGTTGATTCCTCATTCGCGAAAATTAGCGAAATTCGCGGATGAAATTTTTCGCAGTGAATGATTGAGAAATTTATTTTCTTTTTTCTTGCCGCGTTGCGGTCAGCTAAATAAGAGTTGAACGTTCTTTGAAATTTCGTTCGTAGCCAGCGCTGGGAACCTCGTGAGAATCGAGGACGGTTGCGCCACTGTGACGGGTTACAATCTCCCAAGGCCACTGATTCGCAAGAATTGGGAAGGCGGGAGTGAGGTAAGAAGCCCGGAAGTCAGGACATCAGACTGGTTATGCTCGTCAGGCCTAAATTGCGCCCCGCGTGTGCGGAAAACAATTATGGCACTTCTCCGACAAAGAGAAGGATGAGGCCAGCCCCGGCAAATTGTCTTTTGGCGGGAGCGTTGAATGCCTTCATTCCCCGTTTGCCGGAGTCTGGAGGTTTTTTTATTTCCGGACTTCGCCCTGGTCTCTCAATCGTCACCCATGCACTTGATAGATCAGTTATGCGAAAAATTATTCTAGCAGCCCTGGCCCTCGCCAGTCTGGCCGTGGTCTCGAACCTTCACGCCAGCCCCTTCGCCAGCGCTGTTGTCAATTATACTCCTGGCACCGGCATCAATACCAATTTCACTCATCCAACGGCCGCCCTCGGGCCCTTGGCCATGTTGGATGATTATGGTTTTCCCCTGGATGTCTTTGATCCGCCCTACCAGAACGATCAGATTGTTTCCATCGGGGCGGGTGGTTCGCTCACCGTGCGGTTTGATCAACCGATTCTGAATCTGCCGAATAATCCCTTTGGGCGCGATTTCATTATTTTTGGCAATGCCGGTTTTATCATCACAAATGATTTCGATCTGGACACCTTCGAATACGTTGGTGATCCGGCGACCGATGGATCGCTTTTCGGCCAAAACACGGATCCGGCTACAATTTCGGTCAGTCGCGATGGCGTGAATTTTTACCGGCTGGATCCAACCAAGGTGCCGTTGGTGGATAATATTTTTCCGACCGACCCAACCGGCGATCCTCAAATCCCCGTAAACCCAAGCCTGACCGCCAACAGTTTCGCTGGCCAAACGGCGACTGGGGTTCGCTCGCTCTACAACAGTTCCGCCGGTGGGGCCAGTTTCGATATTTCATGGGCGCAGGATTCCGGTGGCAACAGCGTTTACCTCCCGGATATTCAATACGTTCGGATAGCGATGGCGTCGGGCAAAGTCGAGATCGATGCGATTGCAGCCGTCGCCAAGCCCACGAATTACACCATCATCTCCGAGGATTTTTCCAGCGATCCGCAGACTCGGGGATGGCAATGGTTCGGCGACACGAACCTGTTCCAGTGGAATTCCTCCGCGCAAAACCTCCAAGTGACGTGGGATTCGGCCCAGACCAACAGTTACTTTTTCATGCCGCTTGGAACGATCCTGGGCAAGAACGACGATTATTCGATGGCCTTTGATTTGTATTTGACGGACATCGGAGTGGGGCCGGACCCAAGCAAACCTTATTCGTTCGAGATCGCCACCGGCTTGCAAAATCACGCCAACGCCACGGCCAAGAATTTTTTGCGCGGCACCGGTGTTAGTTCACCAAACCTCGCGGAATTTGACTTCTTTCCGGACAGCGGTTTCGGGGCGACGATCTGGCCGGGGATTGTGTCTTCCAACAGCGTGTTCAGTTACAACGGGTCGCAGGATTATACCATCGCGGAGCTGCCGACCGGTGTGATCATGCGGGTGACGATGAATTACACCGCGAGCAATCAAACTGTTGTGACCACGATCACGACGAATGGCGTGCCGATCGCGCAACTCAATCCGTTGACACTGTCGCCGGGCTTTAAGGATTATCGGGTGGATACGTTTTCCATCAGCAGTTATAGCGATTATTTGGGCTACGGCTCGTCGGTGCTGGCGCACGGGACGATAGATAACATCACCGTGGTCGTTCCTCCGGCACCGGTGCAAAATATCACCGTGGCCTTTAACGCCACCGCCGCGCAAGTCGCGGTACAGAGCCAGACCAATTGGAATTATGTGCTGGAAAGGACCACCGATTTGCAGACTTGGACAGCGGTCTCGTCAATCACCAGCGGATCGGGCGGGGCGTTGAATTTATCGGACCCGAATCCGCCGTCTTACTATGCCGTTTATCGCGTCCGTTCCTGGCGCAAAAACTGATGGCCACTGAACCCCAGCAAAAAACTTGTCCCCGGTGCGGAGTCAGCTTCCCCTGCTCCGCTCCGGGGCGATGTTGGTGCATGGAGTTGCCGCCGTTGCAGGAAGTGGACGCGGACTCGGATTGTCTTTGCCCAAAATGTCTGGCCGATGCGACAGCGCGACCGGAGCGCCGAGCATTGCTCGGCTCTCCAATCGTCCCTCCTGGTTTCACGCTGATTGAATTACTGGTCGTCATGGCCATCATAGCCATTCTGGCGGCGCTTCTGCTGCCAGCATTAGCCCGAGGCAAAGTCTCTGCGCAATCGGCCAAATGCGTCAGCAACCTTCGCCAAATCGGAATCGCCGCACAACTTTATTGGGACGACAACAATGGCAACACTTTTCCTTATCACCTAGCCGCGACCAATGGCGGCGATATCTACTGGTTTGGCTGGATTGCTGCGGGCAACGAAGAGACCCGGGCGTTTGACCCGAAATATGCGGCGCTTAATGCCTATTTGACAGGACGCGGTGTCGGTCTTTGTCCGGCCCTGAATTATTCAGATGACCATTTCAAACTCAAGGCCGAGGGGAAAACGTTCGGCTACGGTTACAACCTCAAACTGAATCCCCCCAGCAAACCGCCGCTGAACATTCGCAAATTGAATCGTTTGGCTGGCCTGGCCCTTTTTTCCGACGCCGCCCAAGTCAATACCTGGCAAGCCCCCGCTTCCGCAGACAATCCGATGTTGGAAGAATGGTATTACATAGATGACGACCCAACCGCCACCCAACCCAACGGCCATTTCCGCCACAATCAGGGCGCTAACGTCCTCTTCTGCGACGGCCACGTTGGTCGCGAAAAAATGGTGCCAGGGACATTGGACATTCGGATGCCGACGATGATGGTTGGGGATTTAAGGCATGAGATTATTTTGCCGTAACATCCATTTTCGAAATTATGGAGTGAAAAGTTGCTTTCCACATTTACTGCATTGCCCTGTTGCCAGTGCAACTTGCCCTGCTTCAGCGGTAAGACCTTGCTGACATGAGGGACAGGCCATAAGAGACCGAATTTTGCGTATAGTAATCTCATGCGCAAAATGCACCACCGCAAAAACAGCCACGCAGATGCAAATCATCAATAACGTGTAGATGCACAAAGCTTTACGATCTTCTGGAAGAAAGTCAGAGAAAGGGAGAAAACATAAGAATCCAATCGAGAAAACAAATGCCAAGACCATGGCACACCAAATGGAAATGAGCACACTCCAAGAAACAGGCCCAAAGTATCGTCCCATGTGCTGGCAAGCAGCCTGCTTTGATATGAATTCTTCCTTGGTCATTTCACGTTTGTAAAATTTGGAAGCACAAATCCACTTTAAATTTCATTTTTTATTTTACCAGTCATAAATAACATCTCCTTTTTCCATCCTCTGCGCTCTTTGCGTTCTCTGCGGTTAAATAAAAATTAATTTCCACTTGTTCGATCACCCAAACGGATTTATTTTTCTTGGCTATCACATGATGACGTGCCGCAATCTGAGCCGGAATCTTGGCCTTTGGATCTGGGCTGGCGCACTCATTTTAACTTCTCACGTTCACGCCTCAACTTTTTGGTCGTTTCAAAAACCGGTCCAGCCTGAGACGCCCAAGGTAAAAAACACGAAATGGGCCAAGACGGATATTGATAAATTTATACTCGCGCAGTTGGAGGCGAAGAAGCTCAAGCCTGCAGCTCCGGCAGACAAACGCACGTTGATTCGACGAGCCGCTTTTGATCTGACCGGGTTGCCACCGACACCGCAGGAGGTCGAAAATTTTCTCAAGGACAAGTCGCCGAATGCCTTTGCCAGGGTGGTGGATCGTTTGCTGGCGTCGCCGCAATATGGCGAACGGTGGGGACGGCATTGGCTCGATGTGGTGCGGTATGCGGATTCGTTGGATGCGCGGAGTCTCGGCAGTGAGGGCGATATTGGTTTGGCGTGGCGATATCGGGATTGGGTGGTGAATTCGTTCAATCGGGATTTGCCGTATGATCAATTCATTCAGCAACAAATTGCCGGCGATCTCCTACCCGGCGATTACGATACAAATCGCATTGTCGCTACCGGCATGTATGCGATCGGCAACTGGGGCAATGGCGACGCCGACAAAGATAAAATCCTGACCGACATCGCCGATGACGCCGTAGATGTGACCAGTCGTGGATTTCTCGGCATAACGATGGCTTGCGCTCGTTGCCACGATCACAAATTCGATCCGATCACGACGGCGGATTATTACTCAATGGCAGGGTTCTTTTTCAGCAGTCATATTTTGGCGAAGTTGACGCCCAAAGGCGCGGGGGAAAATATCATCAGGATTCCGCTGGCTTCAACGGCGGAGTTGGCCAGGCGGAGTGAGCGCGAGGCGAAGATGACGAATTTGACGGCGCAGATCGAGAAGGTGACGGATGGAGAAATTGTGGCGATGGCGAAAACACTGCTGCCGGAGACTGCGCGATATTTGATGGCGGCGGCGGAATTTAAAAATCGTCCGGCGATGATGGCGGGGATCGGGCCGGTGGAGTTTGCGGGGAGGTTGAATGGAGGGGAAGCAAGTGAGGAAGCGGCTCAGGTTAATTCTAACGTCGCTGGAACGAGTCACGCTGCTGCGGACAGGAATGTCCGCACTCCGGTGACGGGAGCGTTGCTGAAAAGTTGGAGTGATTATCTGGGGTTTGGGGATGCGAAGTTGATGAATCATCTGGCGAAGGATTTGTTGGGGAAACGCGGGTTGCACGCGTTGCGGAATGGCAAGGATGCGGACACGCCGTCGGTGGTGGCGAATACCACGGCGGAAGAGATTTCATTTTTGAGCATTCGGCTGCCAGGGAAAAACTTGGCACTGCATCCCTCGCCTACTGCCGGGGTAGCGGCGGAATGGAGAAGTCCGGTGAGTGGAAAGGTTCGTATCAAGGGTCGGGTGGCGGATGCGGATCCGAATTGCGGGGATGGCATTGCTTGGACGATTGATTTGCGACATGCGGGTGTGATCAAGGGCTTGGCTTCCGGCGAGATTCCCAATGGCGGCGCGCAGGATTTTAAGGAGGGAAAAAATGCGGAGCGATTGGCGGAGATTGTCGTGGAGGACGGAGACATGCTGCAAGTGGTGATTTTGCCCAAGGCGGAATATAGCTGCGATACGACGGTGGTGGAATTTGAAATCACCGAGTTGGATGGAGCGAAGCGGACCTGGAATTTGTCCAAGGACGTTTTGCCGTTGATCGAGAACAAGGTGGCGCCTTTTGCCGATTCGTTTGGCAATCCAAGCGTCTGGTACTTCTACGATCTCGCTGATCAACCGACGACGATTGCGGGGGCCACGAATTCGCCGCTGGCGCAATGGATGCAATTAGTGGCACGCAAGGCCCCTGCAACCGAGACCGAATCGGTGGCGGCCCAGATCCAGGCGTTGCTGTTGAAGGAAGTGCCGACGAATTCACCGTTGCGGCAGTTGTCGGATGATTTGAAAAATCCGCGTAGCAAGTTTTGGTCTTATATGCGGTCTGATGAAAATAATTTTTCAGCCACGACACGCGAGAAGCTGACGGGATTGAATGATGAACTGGCCACGCTCAAGAAGAACGAACCGCCGCCGTTGCTCATGGCCCACGCCATGGTGGATGGCGGCACACCGGAAAGCCCTCACGCCGGTATGCACGATGTGAAGATTCATATTCGCGGAAAATATGACCGGCTCGGGGACATCGCTCCGCGTGGTTTTCCCAAAGTCATCACGGCAGCGAATCCGGTGATCGCGACGAACACCAGCGGACGGCTGGAGCTGGCCAAGTGGATCGCGAGTCCGGAAAATCCGCTGACGGCCCGGGTGATGGTGAATCGCATCTGGCAGCATCATTTCGGCGAGGGCATCGTGCGAACGCCAAATAATTTTGGCAAACTCGGCCTGCCGCCGACGCACCCGGAACTGCTGGACTATCTGGCGTGTGAATTTGTGAAATCCGGCTGGTCCATCAAAGCCCTGCACCGCGCCATCATGTTATCCGCAGTGTATCAACAATCCAGTTCGCCCGATCCCGCCACGCTGAAAGCCGATCCGGATAACCTGATGTTCGGCCATTTCAACCGCCAGCGCCTCGAAGCCGAAGCTTTGCGCGACAGCCTGCTCGCCGCTGCTGGCAAACTGGACCTGACCATCAGCGGGCCATCCACCAACAGTCTGAACAGCAATCGCCGCACGCTTTACTTGACGACCATCCGCTCGGACCGGGCCAATTATCAGGCGTTGTTCGATGTCGCCGATTCCACGGCCATCGTGGAAAAGCGGCTGAACTCAACGGTGTCACCCCAGGCGTTATTCATGCTGAATAATCCGTTCGTGCTGGCCCAGTGCAAATCCCTGGCCGAGCGGGCGCAGAAAGAAGGACCAAAGGAAACCGGAAAGAAAGTAGATTGGCTTTACCGATTGCTTTACGCGCGACCCGCGACGAGCGAAGAGATCAAGATTGCGCTAAAGGTTCTGTCAAAAGCGGCCAATGGACGGTGGGGCGAGGCTACCGACGAGCCGGGTCTTTGGCAGCAATATTGCCAGGTTCTCCTTTGCGCCAATGAATTTATTTATGTAGATTAGGAGATAACGCCATGCCACATCGCCCACAACTCTTTAGCCGCCGCCAGATGTTGCGCCAGTTTGCCAACGGTTTCGGCGTCCTCGGTTTGGCCGGTCTTTTCGGCAACGAATTTGTAACCAACGTGCTGGCGACAGAGAGCAATCCCCTGCTCCCCAAGCCCTCGCCCTACCCCGCCAAAGCCAAGCGGGTTATTTTTCTTTTCATGTCCGGCGGGCCGTCGCATGTGGACACGTTCGATCCGAAGCCCCGGCTGAGTAAAGATAACGGCAAAGAACTTCCTTTTGCCAAACCCAAACTCGAACGCACCAAAACCGGAAATCTTTTGCAATCGCCGTGGACGTTCAAAAAATACGGACAGAGCGGCACCGAGGTGAGCGAACTTTTCCCGCACGTCGCCACTTGCGTGGATGACATGTGCGTGGTGCGCTCAATGGTCGCGGACAACATCAATCACAACGGCGCGTGCCTGCAAATGTGCACCGGCGAACAGGCCTTCTCCCGGCCAAGCATGGGCTCGTGGCTGCTTTACGGGCTGGGCAGCGAGAATCGCGATCTGCCGGGCTTCGTCGTCATCAGCCCGACGCAACCGGCCCAGGGTGCACCGCTCTGGGGTTCCAGTTTTCTCCCGGCCACCTTTCAAGGCACGCTGGTCTCGGACATGAGCAATCCGATCGCCAACTTGAAGAACCCGGCGTTCACTTCGATGCAACAGCGCCATCAACTTGACATGTTGAAGGATTTGAATCAGTTGCACCAAAAACAGCGCGAGGAAGACAGTCGGTTGAGCGCGCGGATAGAGTCGTTTGAACTGGCCTTCCGCATGCAGGCGCGCGCGCCGGAAGCGTTTGACATCACCAACGAATCGCCCGAGACGAAAAAACTTTACGGCCTGGACAACAAGATCACGGAAAATTTCGGCAAACAATGCCTCATGGCCCGTCGCCTGGCCGAGCGCGATGTCCGCATGATCCAGGTCTTTCACACCACTACGGCCACGCGCACCGCCTGCAATATTTGGGATCAACATTCGGATTTGAAAAAAAATCTGGCTGATAATTGCGCAGCCGTGGACAAACCGATTGCCGGACTGCTGAAAGATTTAAAAGCGCGCGGATTATTGGAAGACACCCTGGTGATTTGGGGTGGAGAATTTGGGCGCACGCCGACAGCCGAAGGGACGAACGGGCGCGAACATCATCCGTTTGGTTTTTCGATGTGGCTTGCGGGCGGCGGCATCAAACCCGGCACCGTCTATGGCGCGACCGATGAATTTGGCTGGCACGCGACGGAGAATAAAGTTCACGTCCACGATCTACATGCCACCATTCTTCATCTCATGGGCATCAACCATGAAAAATTGACCTACCGTTACAGCGGTCGTGATTATCGGCTGACCGATGTGAGTGGGAATATTGTTCATGGGATGTTGGCTTAAAGCGGACCGCGAGTATGTGACTCGCAAAGGTTGACAGACAAAGAAAGTTTAGAATTACGAACGCGTATTCGCTTGCACGCCGCTGCGGTTCACAGAACCGCGCTCCGAATTTTAAATCGTGCCAACTTTTGTCGCGCACAAAACTTTTTCAAAAGTTTTTTCCTTGAGAAAAATTTAAAATCGGCTATTTGTATTAATAATAAATCGCACCGCTGCGACTGTTCTTTGGAAAAGATTTTTAGAATTTAACCCTGCCATGTTCGTGATCAGAAACTAAGTCCTTGGACCGTAATAAATACGCGAACAATGGGACTCGCGTTCGGTCGTGGCCGACAGGCCTTTACTGGAAGCCGAAAGCGCCCGATAGAGTCCCGCCTTTGAACTCTAAGTCCAAAGGAACAGTTTATACACGGCATTACGGTGGGGTTAATTTTTTAAAAGCTCCAAGCGCCAACATCCAAATTCCAAAGAAACTTCAAATATCAAACATCAACACCAGTCTCCCAGGTGGATTGGAGCTTTTATCCTCCGTAGTGCTTTTGACGAAGGAGGATGGATGTTGGAATTTGGAGCTTTCCCTGCTATGTTTCTCCCGTGACTGGAAGCGACCTTTTTTCCGCCGCGCCTGAAACCAAAAAACTTGATTCAGACGCGCCGGAACCCGTTTCCCCTTCCCATCAACCGCTGGCCGCGCGCATGAGGCCGCGCGTCCTCGACGAATTTTACGGGCAAACTCATATCCTGGCCAAAGGACAACTTCTGCGCCGCGCTATCGAGGCTGACCGAATCCAGTCCATCATTCTCTATGGTCCTCCGGGTACCGGAAAAACATCTCTGGCGCAGATCATCGCCAACCAAACGAAGAGCAAATTTGAACGCTTGAGCGGCGTGGAAAGCAATGTGGCCGACATGCGCCGCGTTTTGGCGGCAGCGGCCAATCGGTTGGAAAACAAAGGTCTTTCCACCATTTTGTTCGTGGATGAAATCCATCGCTTCAACAAATCCCAACAAGATGTTCTTCTGCCCGATGTGGAAAGCGGCGTGGTCCGGTTGATCGGCGCCACCACGCACAATCCTTTTTTCTTCGTCAATTCGCCGCTGGTCTCGCGCTCGCAAATTTTTGAACTGCGCTCGCTCAGCGAGGAAGATCTGCTCGCGCTGTTGCATCGCGCGCTGGCTGACTCCGAGCGCGGGTTGGGCTTCATGAAACTTAAAACGGAGGAAAATGCCTTGCGTCATTTAGCGAGAGTGGCCGATGGCGACGCGCGCAAGGTGTTGAATTCTCTGGAAATCGCCGCCTTGACCACCGCGCCCGGGTCGGACGGCACCATCCACATCACCTTGTCGGTGGCCGAACAGTGCATTCAGAAAAAGGCCATTGTTTATGACGGGGATGGCGATGCGCACTACGACACCATTTCCGCATTCATCAAATCCATGCGCGGCAGCGATCCGGATGCCGCGCTTTATTGGCTGGCCAAAATGATCCACGCCGGTGAAGACCCTCGTTTCATCACGCGCCGCATCGTGATTTGCGCAGCGGAAGACGTTGGACTGGCCGATCCCATGGCCCTCATCCTCGCCCAAGCCGCCCATCACGCGGCTGAATTTGTCGGCTGGCCCGAAGCCCGCATTCCCATCGCCGAAGCGACGATCTATATTGCCACCGCGAATAAAAGCAACAGTTCGATCGTCGCGATTGATGCCGCGCTGGAAGATGTCCGTTCCGGTCGAACACTGCCGGTGCCGGAACATTTGCGGGATGGACATTACGCCGGGGCCAAGCAGTTGGGCCATGGCAAGGATTACCAATACGCCCACGATCATCCTGATCATTTTGTCCCGCAGGATTATCTCGGTGCCGCGCGCCGATACTATGAGCCGACGGATCAAGGCACGGAAAAAAAGATCAAAGAACGCCTGGATAAATGGCGGGCGCAAATCGAGGCCGCGAAAAAATGACCGCCACCAAAGAAGAATTTCGCCAACAGCTCCGCGCGCGTGTCAAAGAACTTTCTCCGACACAACGACAGGAGCTTTCCGAAGCCGCGCGTAAACAATTAAGTTTCCAATGCGCCTGGGGCGATGCTCGCGCGATCCTCTTTTACTCACCGCTGCCGGACGAAATTGATTTGTCACCGCTCATGGGCGAAGCGCTGGCCGCAGGCTGCAAAGTCGCCCTGCCCCGTTTTATTCCTGAAACCGGAGTCTATGCCGCTTATGAAATCACCCATCCGACGACCCAATGCATCCGGGGAACTTTCAACATCCTTGAACCATCACACGAATGTCCGGTTTTTCCGTTGAACCGGCTGGACTTGGTGCTGGTACCTGGAGTAGGCTTCGACCAAAGCGGGCATCGGCTTGGCCGGGGCCGGGGATTTTATGACCGGTTGTTGATTTCCGCATCTGGAGTCAAATGCGGCGTCGGCTTCGACGAACAATTGGTCCCGCAGCTCCCGGTGGAATCGCACGATGTCCATTTAAATTGTATTTTGACGCCGACTCGCTGGTTGGAGTTTGGCCGTTAAATTGTCGGTTATCACATGACTTGGAATCCATTTATTGCTGGCGCTGTCATCCTGCTGGCAGGCGTGCTCCTCGGCGGCCTGCTTTTGCGCTGGCGTGAACGCGGCATTTGCTCCGACCTCAAAGCCCGGGAAAAATCCATGCTGGAAAATGCGCGCCGGGAAGCCGACGCCCTCGCCCGCGAGGCAAAATTGGCCGCCAATGAAGCCGCCCTGAAAGTACGCTCCGAAACCGAGCAAATGGTCGCCACCCGCCAAAAAGAAATCGCCGCCGCCGAACAAAAGCTGACTGAGCAGGAAGCCCAGATCAACCGGGAAATAGACGATCTCCGCCGGCACGAGGAAACTCTCCGTCTGGAGAAAGAACAAGTCGCCAAAAAATCCCAGGAACTGGCGCGCTTGACTGCTGAAGCCGTCGGCTTGAGCAAGCAGCGCCGCGAGCAATTGGCCTCCATTTCAAAATTAAATGAAACGGAGTTAAAAGCCGCTTATTTAAAAGAAGTGGAGAACGAAAGCTTGCGCGATGGAGCAACGCTGACCCAACACATCCTCGACGACGCGAAGGTCAAAGCGGAGGAAAAAGCGCGGAAGATCATCAGCCTCGCCATCCAACGCTACGCTGGCAACCACAGCTTCGACACCTCCACTACCACCGTCACCATCAGCAATGACGAGATCAAAGGCCGCATCATCGGACGCGAAGGTCGCAACATCCGCGCTTTTGAAGCCGCCACCGGCGTGACCGTGATGATTGACGACACACCCGGCGCGATTGTTCTTTCCGGTTTCGATCCTGTACGCCGGGCGGTTGCACGTGAAGCGATGGAACGCTTGATTCTGGACGGTCGAATTCATCCCGCGCGCATTGAAGAAGTCGTTGCCAAAGTTTCGCAGGAAACCGATGAATCCATCATGCGCGTCGGTGAAGAAGCGGTCATGAAATTGGGACTCGCGCCAATGCATGCGGAAATCATAAAACTCCTCGGCAAACTTCATTTCCGACACAGCTTCTCGCAAAATATTTTGCAACACTCCATCGAAGTCGCCCAGATTATGGGCCTGATCGCGGGCGAACTCGGCATTGATATTCCCTCGGCCAAACGCGCCGGATTGCTGCATGACATTGGCAAAGCTGTCACCCACGAAATCGAAGGACCGCACGCGATAGTCGGGGCAGAAATCATCAAGCGCTACGGCGAATCAGAAGCCGTGGTGGATGGCGTGGCCTCGCATCACGATGAAGTGCCGCACATCGGACTGCTCGGTATCCTGGTCAGCGCGGCGGATGCGATCAGCGCCTCGCGACCCGGCGCGCGGTCGGAAACCATTTTAACCTACGTCAAGCGGGTGGAAGATCTGGAGCGCATCGGCCTGTCCTTCCCCGGCGTTGAAAAATGCTTTGCCTTGCAAGCGGGCCGGGAACTGCGCGTCATGGTGCAACCCAACGAGGTCAATGACGAGCAGGCGTTTGCGCTGGCGCGGAATATTGCAAGGAAGGTAGAGGACGATTTGAATTATCCCGGGCAGATCCGCGTGACGATTGTGCGCGAAACACGCTGCGTGGAATTTGCCAAGTAGGAGCTATAACCCTCTGCCGATTGACAATCGGCGAGACAGCCGACTATCAGTCGGCGCTACCCCAATCAACGGCCTTCGTTCAGGGAAGAAGGCAGGCCGCTTTCCCAACCTTTAGAACTGTTCCACGGGATGGAGGAGGTGTTGCCGGGGTCGGTTGTTTCACAACCCGACACCAAACCGACAGTCAACAAAAGGATGAATCCCAGAACGATTTTTGACCAGGAAACTTTCATTAGTTCATGACTTGATCGCCTTCCATCACATCGGCCTGCTGCCAGCCGGGGAGGATGTTGGCGATACTGCGATTTTCTTTGACGGTGGAGATGCGGACTTTGCCGATCAGGCGACCATTGCGATTGATCAACAATTCGCCGCGTTCGAGCAGGCCTTTGTCACGACCGATATCAATGATGACGAAATTAAACTTCGGATCCACCGCCACAATCCGGCCACGGGTGCCGGGGGGTTCGGGGATGACGCGGTTCGGATCGCGATAACTCAGCAGTTCGTTGTCCAAATCTTTAATTTTGCCGAGCAAAATTTTATTTTCAGAACCGATCGCGTTACGTTCTTTTTCGACTTTGGCTTTCTCGGCGATCATGTCCTTGATTTGTTCCGGCTTGAAGCCTAAACCATCCCAGCGGGCGAGTTCCTGTTGGGCGGCATTTTTGTCGGCGGTGGTTTTGTCCAATTTCGCGGCGAGGTCGGTTGATTTTTTGTCAAGTTCCGCCACTTTGGTCACGGCGGTCTTCAAATCATCTTCGGTATCTTTCAACTTGGTCTTGGTCGAAGCCAATTCCCCTTCGGTCTTTTTGAGTTTTTTCTGGGCAACTTCCTTGTCGCCCTTTTCCTTGTCGCGATCTTTATGAAAGTCATCGCGTTCGGCGCGCGTCGAGGTGATGATGTCCTGAATCTTGGTAAAGGTGAGCGCACCGGCGGCAAGGCCGAATACGATTGCTGCGATCAAGCAAATGCGAATTAACTTCATGAAATAGAATCCTCTAAACTTGAAATGAAATTACTTATGTCACACGGCCTTGTCAATGACGGAGTTGCATATTTTTACGCCTTGATCAAAGGAAGCAAACCGGCCTCGATTTGGCTTTCGCTTTCGCCAACGTCAGCTTTGTGCAACGACCAATGTTCGACATGCTCCGCCTTGCCTCCCGGCTCAATCGGAGCGAGCGCGCCGAGCGTCTCCACTTCCAACATATCGCCCCGGGTATAGGTTTCCGTATTGCAGCCAAAATCGGGATAACGGGCCTTGGAATCGAAGGGATATTGTTTTATAAATACTTGGCCATCAGCGCAATATGCCACCCATCCGAGGCTGTTGCCCAAGCCGATTTTTTGCGGGGTTTGGGCGGCAGGATCAGATTTCAAGACGATGAATTTCTCGCCCCAAGTCCAGCGTTTGTCGGCCATATTGGTATAGCCCCAAGCGGCCATGGCGCGGACGGGCAGTAATTCTTTGCCGGCAGGTTCCTGGGGAAAGATGGCGCGACCGGGGCCTTGCATGACGGTCAAAGCCCAGGGCGCAAATTCCACCGGCCAAAGGTTTTTGTTGACCAAGCGATGCAGAACCGTGACTTGGTTGGCACTGGGATCAAGTTTCACTTCGATCTCTTTTTGAATGCCGGTGATCCATTCCACCGGTTGAACGAGCTTCAAAGTCGTGCCGTCCCATTCGTGGCCGATGGTGGAATTGTCCGGCGCATAAGTGCGCGGACGGACTTCCGGCGCGTGCCAAAGGCGGTGGCCGCCATAATTTTTCCAGCTCTCACCGCCCGTGGTGCCGACATCGGGAAATTCTTTGAAAAGATTTTTGCCGCCGACAAAACCGAAGCGGATCAATCGCGGGCCGACATCTGTGGTGGCGATCAATTCGATCGTGCCATTGCTGAGGCGCAGGCAATTGGGCCAGCCGCCGTAAGAAATTTTTTCCATGGAAACATTACTCATAGGGCGACTTTAGAAGATGCGGTGAAAAAAGGAATATATTTTTTTGGGGGTTACCTTGTTTTGGCTTGTTCTACCTTGTTTTACCTTAATTTGTCTTAATCCACCTTCGTCAGAAGCACTTCGGCGGACAGGTTTTCCCAAAAGATTTTCACCCGCGAAACACGCTAAAAACGCGAAAAAGGAGGTTGAAATCCGGTGGGTGCCGGATGGGCCGGGCGGTTGGATGCTGGTCGCTGAATATAATGATTCTTTGTTCATGGGCGGCAGTTTGACAGAAAACCGAAGGCCTGTCGTGTACAAGGTGGACATTATTCCCATATTTCTCACCATTCTCTTAACAACTAAAAATTTTCAAAAATAAATTGTCTCATTTCCCGGCTGGCAGGGATGTATAAGACGGATGATGAACGACGACATGAAGCTGGTGCGTGAGTATGCTGGCGAACATTCGGAGCAAGCTTTTGAAATGCTGGTTTCACGGCATCTCAATCTCGTTTATTCATCGGCTTTGCGTCAGGTGCGCGATCCTCACCTCGCCGAGGAAATAACTCAGGCGGTTTTTATCATCTTGGCGCAGAAAGCGGGTTCGCTAAGTGAGAAGACCATCATCGCCGGCTGGCTGTATCGCACCACCCGGTTCACCGCCGCCAAGGCGAGGCAAAAGCAAGCCCGACGCTTTGTTCGGGAACAGGAGGCTTATATGCAATCCACCATCCATGATGCAACCACCGAAACAGCCAGGCAGGAGTTGGCCCCGTGGTTGGATGAGATCATGGACCGATTGGGCCAACGTGATCGTGATGCGCTGGTGTTGCGGTATTTGGAAAACAAAAGTTTGCAGGAAGTGGGGGCGGCGCTCGGCATAGAAGAACGCGCCGCACAGAAACGCATCGCGCGCGGTTTGGAAAGAATCCGAGTTCTTTTTGCCAAACGCGGAGCCACCCTTTCGGTGACAGCCATCGCTGCGGCGATGTCCGCTCATTCGGCCCAAGCTGCTCCTTTGGGTTTGGCGACCACCATTTCCGCCACTGCGGCCAAAGGAACAACAGCCGCCACACCCGCAGCCATGCTGGCCAAAGAAACACTTCATATGATCATGAAAATAAAAATTAAATTCGCACTCCTGGCCAGTCTTGCGGTCATCGTGTCCGTCGGAGCAGTTGATTTGGTGCTCTCTCAAGCCAGCGCAAAAGGCAAGCCTCCGCCCGATGAAATCCTGCAAAAATCGCACGCGGTTTATGCGACGCTGACGAGTTATCATAATAAAGGAAAAATTACCTCCACCAGCAATGGCAAGCCGTTCAACGATTCAACTTTTGAAATCTGGCTGGGACGGAGCAATCTTTATCGGATCGAATGGGAGAAAAAGATTACACCAACCGTAGTATTTAGACGCGCAGTCTGGTCTGCTGGTGAAGGTGACTTTTCAATATCCAGTCCGCCCAACCAATTCAAGAAACGAAAAGACATGAAGGATTCGTTGACCAATGGGACTTGGGAAGGGAAAGGACCAGCCGGCGCCTTTTTTGATTTGTTCGGCACTCTCACGCTGCCACCTTGGTGGAAGGAGATGAAAAAAGAAAGGCCGCAGGACGAAAAAATCGGCGGTGTGGATTGTTATGTCATCACCGGGATAGAAGATCATCTGGAGAGCAAGCTATGGATTGGCAAAAATGATTTTCTCGTCCATCAAAGCCAAATCACCATCAAGGCCGGGAAAGCCCCGACTCCAAACACCCCGCAACGCGATCAGATGTTTGAAAAGGAGGCGAGAGAGTTATTAGGGTTCATGCACGAGGAAATCACCCCGGCGACCATAGCCGCAAAGAAAATGGAATTACTAGCAGGCATGGCTAAAGCGAACTTGGTGACCAGCGTCACGACGGAAACTTATGAAACCATTGAGGTGAATGAACCTTTTTCAAAAACAAACTTTATTCATACGGTACCGAGTGATTTAAAACTTTCTGTGGACCCATAAATATCCGCGCCAAGGGGTGTCGTGGTTGAGGACGTGGATACGAATCTGCAACTGAAAGCATCCGATAATCACCAAGTCTGAATGACACAATCTCTTTTGGATTGGAAAATTAAGACACGGTGAGTGATTTAAAAAGAAACAGGCCACCCCGCTGGGGCTCACGGAGTTTTAGGCGTGGCTGTTATAGACAGGTCGGCCCTCTGGGCCTGGGAAATAGAAAAAATCAGTTACCGAAAAAACACCTCGTAATGTCCTTAATCAAGTCTGAATGGCGGGCGCGCAACTCGCCGGAAAGTTTTTCCAGATCATGCGTCTTTTGCAGGTCCCAACCTAATCGAATCAACTCCGCTTTGAGAATCTTCTCCAAAATCTCGGCCAATTTGCTCCGGCACATGGTATAGGAAATCTCACGCTCCGCCACCACCTTCACGCCCGCGATTTCACCTTCGGCGATGAAAATCCAATCCGCCGACTTTTGGAATCAGTTTTCCTTGGCAAGCAACACCCCTTCTTTTAATACGGTGGCAAAAAAATAATCGTGACACGCTTGTTTCTCCGCCAGGCGTTCGGGCGAAATGGGAATCAAAGTAAAGGCCGGACGCGGCCAAACCGCGCGCATCCCCCGGCGCCATTTTGCCGCCGCTTCCAATTGGAGCCCGGCTTCATCCGCCACAACGCACCAATCCACATCACTGTCCGCTCGCGCCTCACCCCGGGCATAAGAGCCAAACCGGATTTTCGCGTTCCACCTCGCCCTACTTCCGTCCCATCATGAGCAAAATCAAATCAATAATGAAGAGGAGGACGATGGTAATTTCCAGGGTGAGCATGTAGCGGTTCATGCGGTCCTGGTTCAAAAGCTGGTAGAGGTCGTCCAAGGTTTTCAATTTTTCATCTATGGTCCGATGCCAGTCGCTGAGGTGGAATCGCGCGGAAATGTTTTCGTAGATGCGCGCCAGATGCCAGTCGCCGAAGAATTTTGTGATGTTTGACAGTTCGTCGCTGAATCGAGTCAGGTCGATGCGGATTTCGCGGAGTTCTTTCATCACCCCACCCCGCGCCCGCGCTTGCTTGGTCAGGTCGCGATAGGAACGTTCCAGGGCGGTGTCGAGAATGCGGTCGTAGGCTTCGAGTTCGGCCAATTGCAGATTGGCCAGTTCGAGGATGTAGAGGATTTCGTCCACTTGATTCGGTTCCTGCACGATCAGGGCGGCGTCCCAATCGAGGACGGTCAGGTCGTTGTCGTAATAACTGAGGTGACGACCGGTGGATTCTTCGGATTCCTGACGGGAAAGCTGATGGACGTCCGTTTCTTGTGTCAACAACGCGGCCACGTCCCGGCGATGATCGTTGAACCATTCTTCGGCGCACAACGGCAGACCGTCTTCGGCGACCAGAGGCGCGTCTATGCAAAAAACGGTGTAGGCTTCTTCGTCGGCCAATTGGGGCATTGGGCGGATCAGGTACGGCGCGAGTTCTTTGCGGGCTTCTTCGGCCAAGTGCCGGACTTCATCGTTCAAGGCGCCATTGCTGAAAACGAGGTCGTGATAAACGACCAGATCTTCAATGGAATTCACTTTGAACGGCACGGAAATGGTGATGCTGATGGCGCCGACGGGGAGCAGTTTAATCGATCGCTCGATGCGCACGGGGCCATGCGGGCCGATGCGTTCCATGGGTTGCAATCGGACCATTTGCGGGCGATAGAAGAAAAGATGGCGCGGGTTGCGTTTGCTGGCATCCACGGAAAATTGCGCGACGGGCTGGCCGAGCAATTGCGGGATGGGCAAGCGCAACATTTCATAGGCCAGGTCGTAGGCGTAAACATAGACCACTCGACCGGTGTAGGATTTTACCCGGCGGGCTTGCGTTTCGCTGGCTTGAGGTGGAACCGGTGGAACCATGCTTTAAGGTAAACCATGGGGACTGGGCTGGCAACGAGGTTATGGCTGGGTTGTGTGACGATTGGGTGACGGGGTAAAAGGCATCTCGATATAACCATAAGCTAAACTCGAAATTCGAAGCACGAAACAAATCTAAAATTCAAAATTTGAAATTTCAGACAGATTCACGCCTTTTATTCCCACTCAATCGTCGCCGGCGGTTTGCTGCTGATGTCGAGGCAGACGCGGTTGACCCCTTTGACTTCGTTGATGATGCGGTTGGAAAGTTTCTCCAGTAAATCATACGGCAGCTTGACCCAGTCGGCGGTCATGCCGTCCTGAGATTCAACGGCACGGATGGCGATGGTGAAATCGTAAGTGCGTTCGTCGCCCATGACGCCGACGCTGCGCACGGGGAGGAGGACGGCAAAGCTTTGCCAGATTTTGTAATAGAGACCGGAGGATTTCATTTCTTCGACCACAATGCTGTCGGCGGCGCGAAGGATGTCGCAACGTTTTGGCGTGACTTCGCCGAGAATGCGGACGGCCAAGCCGGGGCCGGGAAAGGGCTGGCGATAGACGATTTCCTTGGGCAAACCGAGTTCGAGGCCGAGTTGGCGCACCTCATCTTTGAAGAGGCATTTGAGCGGTTCAACCAATTTGAACTTCATGTTCTTGGGCAGGCCGCCGACATTGTGATGGCTCTTGATCATGGCGGCGGGATTGCCGGCGATGGGGATGGATTCGATGACGTCGGGATACAAGGTTCCCTGGGCCAGGAATTTCGCGGCACCGGCGCGTTTGGTCGCTTTTTGAAAAACTTCGATAAATGTTTTGCCGATGATCTTGCGTTTGCGCTCCGGGTCGGTGACTTTTTTGAGGCGGTCGAGGAAAAGTTTGGAGGCGTTTTCGTATTGCAGCTTGATATGGAAATGGCGGCCAAAAACTTCCCGGACCACTTCGGCTTCGCGTCCGCGCAGGAGACCGTTGTTGACAAAGATGCAGGTGAGTTGATCGCCGATGGCTTTGTGCAGAAGCGCGGCGGCCACGCTGGAATCCACACCGCCGCTCAAACCCAAGATCACTTTTTCCTGGCCGACTTGCGCCTGAATCTCTTCGACGGCCTGCTCCACGTAATTGCGCATGTTCCAATTTTTGCCGCAGCCGCAGATGGCGTGGACAAAGTTGGTGATGATTTCGCGGCCGCGCGGCGTGTGGGCGACTTCCGGATGAAATTGCAGGCCGAAGAAATTTTTGGCGCGATTTTCAATGGCCGCGTAATCGGAATTTTCCGTGGTGGCGACGGCTTTGAAGCCCTTGGGCATGCGGGTCAGTTTGTCGCCGTGGGAATTCCAGACTTGCAGGGATTTGGGGAGTTTGGCGAAGAGCGCGCACGTTTGGTCTTTGACCGCGAGATTGCCTTTGCCGTATTCGCGTTTCTGACCAGGTTCAACTTTGCCGCCGAGAAATTGCGCGAGCAATTGGACACCGTAACAAATTCCAAGCACAGGAATTCCCATCTCAAAAATCTGTTGGTCAGGCAGCGGCGCCTTCGCGGCATAGACGCTGGACGGTCCGCCAGAAAGGATCAGGCCTTTGGGTTTGAGCGCGGCGATTTCTGACGCAGGGGTGTCGTAGCGCAGGATTTGCGAATAGACGTTGCACTCGCGCACGCGGCGGGCAATGACCTGGGTGTATTGCGAACCAAAATCTAAAATGACAATTTGTTCCGTCATAAAAAATGGAAATGCCGCTCTTGTTTTCAACCAACCCGAAAAAACAAAAGCGGCAGATTTAAATCTGCGTTTATCGTTATTCTTTGACCACCGTGACTTTGCCCGTCGTCGCGTCATAGGCCAGCTTCATCCCCGCTGGCGGATAGGGCAGTTTGCCGAGATATTTCTTTTCGACCAGTTCATCCAAACTCTTCGGCAACCGTCCTTCTTGCACGTTGAACAATTGGACGTTTTCGTTCAAAGCGGACAGGTCAACAGTCTTGACCATGTTCTGTTCGGCCTTAACGGAAGAGGCGATGTAGTCCACCGGGGCGACGCCTGATTTCCGAATTTCGGACGTGGCCGGCTCGGCTGAGGCCGATGGAGCCTTGGGCGCAGCGGCTGGAGCCGGAGCCGAAGCGGGGGCGGGCGTATCGGAACCCTGACCACATCCAGCAAGCATAAAGGCGGCGGCTAAAACAACTGAAGCGAAAGTCATTTTCATGCGTTCACCGTAAACCTTTCAGGGTCGGACAGTCAATTGCGGATTGAAGCCCTATTTGTCACGGGCGCATCTCAGTTTTGAAGAGTGGTGGGAATCTTATTAACACCGGGTTTCAACCCGGTGATGGTGGGCGACGGATGGTTTTTAACGGTTTTAACCGTTTGCCAATGCGCTCCAAACCGTTGAAACGGTTTTTTCCTGCCACGCTCGTCCGGCCACCGGGTTGAAACCCGGTGTTAATAAGAGGGTCCCTTTGTCATAACCCCAAACGGGGTCATGTTGACCGAATTGAAGTGACATTTGACTGACAGTGATTTAGCCTTTCCCGGTCAATCGGAAAAAACTGCTGAACCATAAAACAACCAATTATGAAAAACATTATCTCCGCAGCTCGCCCACTCTCCCTCGTGTTCGTCGCGTTATGCTGGCTGGTTTTCACCGGCTGCGAATATGACGCGCCGGTCACGGCCAAACCAACCCGCAAGATCGAGGAAAAGCTCGTCGGCGACTGGCTGGAAAAAGACGGGGCCGACAAGAAGATCATGAAAGTGCGCAAATTGGATGATTATATTTACATCATCGATTACGAGGACACCTTGTATCGCGCTTATCATTCCGATGCGGCCAAACTACCGCTGGTCAGTGCGCAGGACATTGAGGATAAACGCAAATACACGCTGATGACCTGGAAATTATCGGAGGATGGAAAGACGCTGACGGTCCGGACAATCAATGAGAAGGTCATTCCATATAGCACCAAGGATTCAGCCGCCATTCAAAAACTGATCGAAGCGAACGCGCAGAATCCGGATTTGTTTGAAAAGGAAGCCGGGGAGTTTGTCAGGAGTAAGTAGGAGTAACAATTCCAAACAGATGAAAAAGCCCATCAATTTTATAGGCGGCACAATTGAAGCGATACCGCTTTTAGCCATGGTCGCATTTGGTTTGATTGGCCCGTTCAATTGGATGTTTCGACTCAAACATGCACACCAATTTCAAACGCTCTCAATCGTGGCAATCTTGTGGGTCCTCTCGCTTCTTATCATTATTTTCAGTTCCTGGCGGAAATCATTCACCGTAATTACGCTTAGCGTATGTTCAATTTGGTTGATTGTGTTAGCCTACGTGTTTAGCTCACAATATCCAGATAGTTGGCTCCATTACATGCTTGGAGGCAGCCCCGATCACTTCGCCAAATGACACGCCGCCCACTGCCCCGCTGAAATTTCCCGCAATACGGGGACTTCCGTCTTGCACCTTGCCTCCGCAATCGGACAGCGCGGGTGAAACGGGCAGCCGCTCGGCGGATTGATCGGCGACGGGATTTCGCCGGACAAAACAATCCGTTGCCGCTTCGATTCAATCTCAATCACCGGCACGGCGGAAATCAGGGCCTGGGTATAAGGATGTTTCGGGGAATGGACCACGGCTTTGGCCGGGCCGATTTCGACGACTTTCCCCAGATACATGACCATGATCCGTTGGCTGATGTGTTCGACCACGGCGAGATCGTGCGAGACAAAAAGGTAGGCGACTCCCCTCTCCTTCTGGAGGTCTTGCAACAAGTTGATGATCTGCGCCTGCACGGAAACATCCAACGCGCTGACCGGTTCATCGCAAACAATCAGTCGCGGTTCGACGGCGAGGGCGCGCGCGATGCCGATACGCTGACGCTGGCCGCCGCTGAATTCGTGCGGATAACGTTGCGCGTGCATCGGGTCGAGGCCCACGGCTTTGAGCAGTTCCTGGATTCGTTTTTGGCGTTCGTCCTGATTGGCGGCAAGTTTGTGGATGTCGAGTGATTCACCAATAATATCTCCCACGGTCATGCGCGGATTGAGCGAATTATACGGGTCTTGAAAAATCATCTGGAATTTGCGTCGTCGTGCGCGCAATTCTCCACCGCTCAATTTCGCAATGTCTTCCCCGTCTAAAATCACACTGCCCGCCGTCGGCTCCTGCAACTTCATGATGGCGCGACCCAACGTTGTTTTTCCACAACCGCTTTCTCCGACCAACCCCAGCGTCTCCCCCTGCTCCACTGAAAAACTCACGTCATCCACCGCCTTGACCGAGGCGTGGACGCGACTGAGCATCCCGGATTTTATCGGGAAATGAACTTTCAAATTATTGACTTGCAGCAACGGCACGCGCGGATGTTGGCATCTCTCTCCGCCAAAATCACCTTCAAATATTTGCGCATTTATCTCGCTATCGAAGCGCCGGGCTGTTCAAGTCATCGTTCTGTTAAATAACTTTTCCCAAAAAAACATGAAGTCATCCCCTGTACACGTCCTGAAAGCCATCACCTTCACTCTGTTTCTAGCCACCACCGCAGCCTTTGCCCAGGGCACTCTCACCCCGCCCGGCGCGCCCGCAGCGACGATGAAGACCTTGAACCAGATCGAACCGCGCACCGACATCCTGACTTTGCCCAGTAGTGCCAATTCGATGTATGTCATCACTCAGCCTGGTTCCTATTACCTTTCGGCCACCTTCACCGCCACGGCGGCCTTTCGTGCCATCGAAATCCGCACCAATGACGTGACCATTGATCTCTGCGGTTTCACCATTTACGGCAATGGCGGCTACGCCGGTATTTTATCGTATGGCACTTTCTGCGACCGAATCCGGGTGCTGAACGGACGGCTGATCAACTGGAATACCGGGATCAATTTCGTCGTCGTCGGCACTTCCGCCAACGACGTGCTGGAAGACTTGCAGGTTTTTGGCACCACCAACAGCAGCTCCTACGGCATCGTCACCGGCGATGGTGCCCGCTTCACCCATTGTCAAATCGTCGGGATGTCCGGCAGCGGCAGCACCGGTTTGGCCGGCGGTGATAATTGCATCGTGGAACATTGCAAGCTGGAGAAAAACTCCAATGGTATCAATGTCGGCAATCACGCGCTCATCACCGATTGTCTGGTGCGCGACAGCGGCATTTTCACCCAGAGCTATGCCATCATCCGCAACAATGAAGTCCTTGGCGCCCGGGGCGGCGCCGATGGCATTCGCGTCACGGATGACAGCCTGGTGGAAAATAATAATTGCAACTTCTGCTCCGGAAACGGGATTTATATGTCAGGCGGCAATAACCGGGTGGATGGGAACCAGACCCATTTTAATATTTTTGGCCTGCAAAGCATCAGCGGCACCACCAACTTCGTCATCCGCAACATCGCTCATGGCAATACCAATGGGAATTACAACCTTGGACCAACTTTGGCCGGGCCGATCGTAAATGGGTCCGGCACCGCCACGAACCATCCCTGGGCCAATTTCTCCTATTAAGCAGCAGTGATATTCCAACAGCGCATGAAAACCACTATTGCCTTGCTCATGGTCTCCGCCGTCGGTGCCATGGCGACTTCCACCATTGATAACGCCAACCGCTACGCCTACGGCGCGAACATCGGCTGGCTCGATGCCAGGGCCGACGGCACCAACGGCGCGGTCATCGGCGAATTTGTCTGTTCCGGCTACCTCTACTCCGCCAACGTCGGCTGGATCAACCTCGGCAGCGGCAATCCGGCCAACACCAATCAATACCAAAACAATTCCGCGACCGACTTCGGTGTCAACAACGACGGCTTGGGCAATCTGCGCGGCTACGCCTACGGGGCGAACATCGGCTGGATCAATTTTGAAGCCAACGGCGCTCCCACCGTGGATCTGAGCAACGGTCACTTGACCGGTTCTGTTTACAGCGCGAACTGCGGCTGGATCAGCCTTAATAATGCTTTCGCCTACGTCCAGACCGACTCCATCGCACCCGGCGCGGACTCCGACGGTGATGGCATCCCCGATGCCTGGGAAATCCAGCACGCCGGCAACCTCACCACCCTTTCCCACAACGGTGATGCCGATGGTGATGGCGTGTCCGATTATCAGGAATACCTCGCCGATACCGATCCCCTCAGCGCGTCCAGCAGCCTGCGCATCGTGGCCAAAACATTTACCAAAGCAGCCGGGATCGAAAATGATTTCATCACATGGACGAGTCAGCCCACGCGGAATTACAATCTGCAATACAGCAGCAATCTTTTTGCCGGTTCATGGGCGTCCGCTGGTCCGCTTTATCGTTCCAGCGGCAGCACGATCAATGGACAATTCACTTCCACCCCTTTCGCCACCAACTGCTTTTTCCGCGTTCAAGCCCTGCGACCACTTGCTCCCTAACAGTCCTATCAAAATGTGGCAGCCAACGTGAGTTGGCTCATATTTTCTCGAAAAGCCAAAGCGAAAATTAGAGCCAGTTCACGTTGGCTGCCACGATAAAATAGCGGCGGGTCTCCGTTCGTAATTTTCCTTTCTATATTGACGCCTTCCACACGTCCTCCCTAAACTGCACCCGTATTCCCTATTAAAATTATTATGGACAAAGTCAAGTCAGCCGCCGGTGTCAACATCACCTCAATGCTCAATGAAGAGCGTCTTTTCCCGCCGCCCAAAGCTTTTTCGCAAAAAGCCCATATCAAATCCATGGCGCATTATCACAAGCTTTACAATGAATCCATCAAAGCGCCGGATCGTTTTTGGGGTCGTGAGGCGAAGAGCGAACTCGTTTGGTTTAAGCCGTTCAATAAAGTGCTGCAATGGAAGCTGCCTTACGCCAAGTGGTTTCTCGGCGGCAAATTGAACGTCAGCTATAACTGCCTCGACAAACATCTCGGCACTGCCACCGCCAACAAAGCCGCGCTCATCTGGGAAGGCGAACCCGCCGCGCCCGGCAAACCCGGCGAAGAACGCACTTACACTTACAAGCAGCTTCACCACGAAGTCTGCATGTTCGCGAATGTTTTGAAGCGCAATGGCATCAAAAAAGGCGATCGCGTCATTATTTATTTGCCGATGATTCCCGAGGCCGCCATCGCCATGCTGGCTTGCACTCGCATTGGCGCGGTTCACTCGGTGGTCTTTGGCGGGTTCAGCGCACAATCGGTGGCGGATCGTATTTTCGATTGTCAGGCGAAGATGGTCATCACCTCTGATGGCGGATTCCGTCGCGGGAGCATCGTGCCACTCAAGAAAAATGTGGATGACGCGCTGGTGCTCAAGGATGCCGCTGGCAAATCCCTGACCACCACCATCACCAAGGTCATTGTCGCCCGTCGTTGCAGCAACGATATTCACATGGAAGAAGGCCGCGATGTCTGGTGGCATCGTGAATTGGAATATGTGGATGCGAAATGTCCGGCTGCGGAACTTGACAGTGAGGCTCCGCTGTTCATTTTGTACACCAGTGGTTCCACCGGCAAACCGAAAGGCATTCTGCACACCACCGCCGGTTATTTGCTCGGCGCGAAGATGACCAGTAAATATGTTTTCGATTTGCGCGATGAAGATGTTTATTGGTGCACCGCCGATGTCGGCTGGGTCACCGGCCACAGCTACGTCGTCTATGGCCCGCTCGCCAATGGCGCCACCAGCCTGATGTACGAAGGCGCGCCCAATCATCCCGAGCCCGACCGCTTTTGGCGCATCATCGCCAAGCACGGCGTGACCATTCTTTATACCGCGCCCACCGCCATCCGCGCCTTCATGAAATGGGGCATCGAATGGCCCAAGAAACATGACCTCACTTCGCTGCGCCTCCTCGGCACCGTCGGCGAACCGATCAATCCCGAAGCCTGGATGTGGTACCATGAAGTCATCGGCGGCAAACGTTGTCCGATTGTTGACACATGGTGGCAGACCGAAACGGGCGGCATAATGATCACGCCGCTCCCTGGCGCGACCCCGACCAAACCCGGCACCGCCACCCTGCCCTTCTTCGGCATCCTGCCTGAAATCGTGGATGACAACGGCAACACGCTCCCGAAAAATTCCGGCGGCAAACTCGTCATCCGCAAACCGTGGCCCAGCATGTTGCGCGGCATCTGGGGCGATCCCAAGCGTTTCAAGGAAACGTATTGGAGCGAAGTCAAAGGCAGTTACTTCACCGGCGATGGTTGTCGCACGGATAAACACGGTTACTTCTGGATCGTCGGCCGCATTGACGACGTCCTGAACGTTGCCGGTCACCGCATCGGCACCGCCGAAGTCGAAAGCGCCCTCGTCAGCAATCCCAAAGTCGCCGAAGCCGCGGTCGTCGGTCGTCCTGACGAATTGAAAGGCCAAGCCCTCGTCGCCTTCGTCACTTTGAAAACTGGCATCAAAGCCAGCCCGGCCATCCGCGACGAACTCCGCGCGCACGTCGGCAAAGAAATCGGCCCCGTGGCCAAACCCGACGACATCCGTTTCGCTGAAGCATTGCCCAAAACCCGCTCCGGTAAAATCATGCGCCGCCTGCTCAAGCAGATCGCGTCCGGTGTGGAAATCAAAGGTGATACCACGACGCTGGAAGATTTGGGTGTGCTGGCAAAATTGGCGAGCAATGATGAATGACAGGGTTACAAGGAAACTTATGGATGACGGCCCGAACAATGATATGGTTCGAGTCGTCGGACAGGATGGTGAACAGCTTGGTATTTTCCCGCTTACTGAAGCAAAAAAGATGGCTGAGACTGAAAAATTGGATCTTATCAAGATTGCACCCAATGCCGTGCCACCAGTTTTTCGCATCTGTGGCTTCAGCAAATATCGAAAGGGATCAATCTAGGTTCAGATCGTAGTTTTGCAGATTCCGGCCAGTGTCAGTTCTCACTATTTACAAAAAAGCCTTTTGAATTGCTACAAATCAAATCTACGTTCCCTTCGTTTGCTTCTGTAAAAATCTGGAAAAGAAGCCAAACCGTATTGCATTTCAGAGTCCTCTATGAAATGATTTCCCCACACAAATGGACGCGACCGAAACAACATTCATGTACCGGCTTTTCACTCACCGGAAGTTAAGCCACATCACGGGCAAAGCCATCGCATTCGATAAAAAAGGCGCCGAGCTTTCCAGCGACATCAAGGTGACGTTGCAGCTAAAAGATAGCCGGTCCGTGACTTATCCCATGGGCGATCTGCGCGATGCCACCAAAGGCGAACGCAAAGAATTTCAAGAACGATAGCTGATTTCATGGAAATTGGAGCGGGTTCCATGATACGCCCAAGACATGACAACGGATGAAGGAGGGCCTTGGAAAATGACAATTTTTTATGGTGTACAATTCGCTCTGCTGGCGGCGGCTGCGTTTGTCGTGGGTCGCAATCCCATCCGACGCGTCGCTGCCGCCCTCCTCGTCGTTGGCGCTTTTGTTCTGACATGGTTTGCGCCTGGAGATCAGATTTCACGGGCGGTTCTCGCGGGCTTGGCCGTTGGAACACTTATTTTGACAGTAGAATTGGCGGTCAACTCAAAACCAAAATTCTTGAGCCAGGCACGTCTGCGCTTTTATCCCAAACAAGTCGTCGGTGCAGTTTCGTCACCCCGGATCATTGGCTGTATCCTCGTGGAATTGCTGGCCGTTGGGACCGCTGTCTTTACGCTGTTGAAAACGCAACATCCCGGCAGCACGCCGGTGGCTATGCTGCGTCTGGCCGCGGGAGTGGCCCTGATCTACGCTGGAGTGGCGCTGGTCTTTGAGCTGATTCATATTAGCCTGGTCGCCGTGGGATCTTCTGTGCCGATGATTCATCGAACGCCGCTTGCCGCCCGGAGCGTCGGCGAGTTTTGGGGACAGCGCTGGAATCTGCTGGTGAGCGCGTGGCTCCGACGCTTCTTCTTTTTGCCATTGGCGCATCGCCGTCGCCCTGGCCTGGGAATTCTTTTGGCCTTTCTCGTAAGCGGCGCAATCCATGGATGGATCACGCTGGTTGCGGTTGACCTGTCTGCCGGCATCATGACGGTTGCGTTCTTTGTCCTCCAAGGGTTTTTCGTATTGGTGGAAAACCGGCTTCACATTCACACTTGGCCGCCGGCGGCGGCGCGAATCTGGACGCTGACGGTTTTGCTGGTGACATCACCATTGTTCGTTGATCCCGGGCTGCGCGTTTTTGGCTTTTAGGATTTCATTCCGCCACGCAAAAAATCGGCATTAAACCCCGCCTTGTATATTCCCCCATTCTCGCCTAAAACGAATGGCAGACGCTGATGAAACATATCACTTTAACCACCACTTTCCTGTTCGTCGCCACCATGAACATCCTCGCCGCCCCCACCCTGCCCCCACCCGATCCTGCGGCCCTCGAAACTGTCCACAGAATCCTCCGCGAAGTCCCGTTGATTGACGGCCACAACGATCTCCCCTGGCAATTTCGCAAATATCACAACAACGACGTTGAAGCCGTCAATCTCCGTGTGGATTGCAGTAAAGGCCCGCATGGGCTTGCCACCGATATTCCGCGCTTGCGCGCCGGCGGGCTGGGCGGACAATTCTGGTCGGTCTATATCCCGCCGGAATTCACCAACACCGTCGGCCCGCAAGCGGTGCTGGAGCAAATTGACATCGCCCGCCAGATCATCAACAAATATTCCGACACCTTCGAACTCGCTCTCACCGCCGATGACATCGAACGTATTTTTCACAGCGGCAAAATCGCCTCGCTCATCGGCATGGAAGGCGGCATGTCCATTGACAATTCCCTCGCCACGTTACGCATGACCTATCTGCTCGGTGCGCGTTACATGACACTGACGCATACCAAAACGCTTGACTGGGCCGACGCCGCCACGGACGAACCAACCCATCACGGCCTGACCGCATTCGGCGAAGATGTCGTGCGCGAAATGAATCGTCTTGGGATGTTGGTGGATATTTCCCACGTCTCCGAAGAGACCATGATCGCCGCGCTGAAAGTTTCCAAAGCCCCGGTGATTTTCTCGCACTCCAACGCGCGAGCTTTGTGTGATCATGTGCGCAATGCTTCGGATAAAGTCCTGAAACTGCTCCATGAAAATAACGGCGTCATCATGGTAAACTTTTACCCGGAATATCTGACCGAGAGCATCCGCAGCGCTTACGGGAAGGACAAAGTGGTCAAGAATCGCCTAAAAAGAATGTATGCTTCGGATCAGGCCCGATTCGAGAAGGAATGGGCCGATTGGGAGGCACAACATCCGCCCAAACAAAACGCCACTCTCCTCGACGTGGCCAATCACATTGACCACATCCGCCAGGTCGCGGGCATTGACAACATCGGCATCGGTTCCGACTACGAAGGCTTCTCCGGCACCCCCGAGGGCTTGGAAGATGTTTCCTGTTATCCCAACCTTTTTGTCGAACTGCTCCGTCGTGGTTACAGCGAGGATGACCTCAAAAAAATCGCTGGCTTGAACGTCATCCGCGCCTTGCGTGGTGCTGAGAAAGTGGCGGCAGAATTACAACGCGCAGGCGTACAGCCGAAAACAGCCATGCCGAGGACGCTGGGCGGGGATTAGGCCGTTTCGTTGCTTGTCTAAGCCGTTACATTCGACTACATTTCTGACATGAGTACAGTGCAGGAAATCAAGCAAGCAATTGACTCTCTCCCTGCTGAAGAGCGGAAGAAGTTGGAACAGTTGCTTCAACCTGTCCCTCGCCCGACCCCCATGGTTTCATTACCGAATCAAGCCGAACGCCGCCGACGGATTTTAGGGGACAAGGTATTGCCCAATCTCGTGATTGAAGCCCGCGAAACCGAATCGGCATGAGTTATTACGCCGACACCAGCTTCCTTTTTCCTACTACGCCAGCGACGCAAATTCATCCCGCGCAGATTTGTGGCGTCAAGCCAATCCCTTTCCTTTGCATTTTTCAGCTCTTAACCGTTTGGAATTGCGAAATGCGTTACAATTGGCTGTGTTCCAAAGCCGCCTGACCACCAAAGAAGCGGACGAAATCTGGGCGACAGTTGAAAGCGATTTGACCAATGGACTTTTGTCTGGAGAAGCTGTTTTACCAGGTAATTTGATGCGCGAAGCAGAATCACTGGCGGCAAATCATACCGCACAAATCGGAACCCGCAGTTTGGATGTTCTGCACGTTGCTGGGGCAGTTTTGCTTGACTTGGATGAATTTGTCACTTTCGACAAACGTCAGGCGGAACTGGCAAAACAGTTGGGGCTAAAACTGGCCGGAATTTGAGCGGGGGTTTAATTTAAGTCCCAACTCACGCCGCCTGCAATATCTTCACTTCCCGCTCTAACCGTCCGGCCAATTTTTCCTCTCCCTGTTCCAAGTCATACTGCATTTGCAGATTAAGCCAAAACTGCGGTGCCATTTTAAAATAGCGCCCCAATCGCAAAGCCGTGTCCACCGTCAACCCTCTCTCGCCCTTGATGATCTCGTTGATCCGGCGCGGAGGCACACCAATGTCCTTGGCCAGCCGATATTCGGTAATATTCATTGGCTTGAGGAATTCCTCGTCCAGGATTTCTCCCGGCGTGATCTTGGCGAGCAATTTACTTTTCATATTCAGTGATAATCTACAATTTCAACCTCGTGCGCATGTCCCTCGTGCCAGCGGAAACATATTCTCCACTGATTATTCACCCGGATGCTATGCTGTCCCTTTCGCCCTCCACGCAAGGCTTCCAGCCTATTCCCTGGCGGTACCGCCATCTGGCTCAACTCCGAAGCCGCATTGAGCAATAGGAGCTTTCGCCGCGCTCCACGTTGGATGTCCGGCGGAATTCTCCGGGAGCCAACCGCCAGATATATGCTTTCAGTTTCTGCACAGGCAAAACTCAGAATCATTACCAGCCATAGTAACGCGTTGCGTTAATAGTGTCAAACCGTATTTTTCGCTCCATTACCGCTTTACAATTCCCGCAAATCTGGAAAGCTCGCGGGGTCGTCGGTCAAACAATTAAAAAGGCTTAATTATGAAAAAAACCATGGCTCTGTTGCTGCTGCTTCCCTGGCTGGCTTTCGCCGATGACCAGACCAATAATGCCCCCGAAAAAACCGACACCATGGTGAAACGCCTCCTGGCGCTCAAGGAGGTCGAATCCAAATTGCACTTTGAACAAGGCACCATTGTTCTAAAAAACGATCTGGCGAAAATCAATCTCCCGGAAAATTTCCGCTACCTGTCCGGCGCCGATGCCGACACTGTCCTGGAAAAAATGTGGGGCAATCCGCCGGGATCACATTCGCTGGGCATGATCGTGCCAGCCAATATCAGCCTGCTGGATCGTGGCTCTTGGGCAGTGGTGATCACTTACAACGAAGACGGTTACGTCAAAGATGCCGACGCCGACAAAATAAATTACGCCGATCTGTTGAAACAAATGCAGGATAGCGTCCGCGAAGCCAGCAAAGAACGGGAAAAGGAAGGCTATAAATCCATCGAATTGGTCGGCTGGGCCGCTCCACCCCGCTATGACAAAGAGACGCATAAAATGTATTGGGCCAAAGAAATCCATTTTGGCGGATCGAAAGCAAACACGCTCAATTACAACATCCGTATTTTGGGCCGACGCGGCGTCCTGGTGCTGAATGCCGTGGCTTCGATGAAGAATTTTGACGACATCCAAGAACAAGCTCCCACCATCGTCAAGATGGTGGATTTCAAGGAAGGCAATCGTTACGCCGACTTTGACAGCAAGACCGACCACGTGGCAGCGTATGGCCTGGCGGCATTGGTGGCGGGTGGCATCGCGGCGAAAGCGGGGTTGTTCAAATTGTTATGGGTGGGATTGCTCGCGGCCAAAAAGTTTGTCATCATCGGGTTGGTGGCCATTGGCAGCTTTATCAAAAAGCTGTTCAAACGGAAGGACGATTCAAATCCGGTTTAAAATGTCTGACGATATATTTTTTGGGACGGCGTGGTACATAGTATTTTTGTTTTCGACCACGGTGCATGAAGCCAGCCATGCGCTGGCGGCGTTGAAATTGGGCGACGACACCGCGCATCGCGGCGGACAGGTCTCGCTCGACCCCACGCCCCACATCAAACGCGAACCGATAGGCATGGTGGTGGTGCCGCTGATCTCGTATTACTTTAGCCATTGGATGATTGGCTGGGCCAGCGCGCCGTACGATCCGCACTGGGCACAAACGCATCCGAGGCGGGCGGGACTGATGGCCATCGCCGGACCTGCTTCAAATTTTCTTCTGATGATCATCGCGGCGATTTTAATCCGGGTGGGGATTGCCTTCGGCTGGTTCGACGCGCCGGGTTCAATCACTTTCACGCACGTGGTCGCGCCGACGCATCAGGGTTTATGCTATTTGGCAGCGGTTTTATTAAGCATCATGTTTTCCCTGAATTTGTTGCTAGGCTGTTTCAATTTGCTGCCCCTGCCCCCGTTGGATGGAAGTAGTGTGCCGTTGATTTTTTTATCGGAATCTGCGGCGGAAAAATATTGGAATTTCATGTCCTTGCCGGCCATGCGGATTGTAGGTCTGATGGTGGCATGGAATGTATTTGGGGCGATATTTTCACCGATCCATCTCTTCGCGGTGAATATGCTATACCCCGGCATCCACTACGCTTGATGTGGCACTTGGATTTTAGGATGGTGTTCTAAGGTGAGAGGATTTTGAAGAAAATCACCAGCTTCGATTTTTTTCAGCCAATGTTCGATTAAAGCCAAAACGTGCGGCACATCCAGATGACGATGGTTCGGCGGATAAGATTTCAGATTGGCGTGGGCCAACTTGAAAAGCGCAGCCGACGGACGGAGGCGGTTTTTTTGCAAATGAACAAAGGCACCAGCCAGTTGGATCAAGCCTTTGTAAAAGGCGTAATTATGCCCCTTTTTTTCCGCCAGCCAAAGTTGCTCCAAAACGTCATGGGCTTCGTAAAACTCACCGCGATTGAAACGCTCGAAATAGCCCAGATAATAAGGATCCGGGCCGTCGGGAAGCGTGGCGGCGATGCGTTGGCTTTTGTTCAGCACAGACGGAAGCTAATGGAAAAATTGTGGTTTTAAAAGGAACATTGGTCGGCTATCATTCATGGTGATAACTGTTTTGCTGGCCAATTAATATGTTCGCCGTCCGTTTATTTCGCAGGGAGCTTTCCATAGGGTTGCTGGTCGTGGCCTGCCTTTTGGGCCTGACGTCGCGCAGCGGCGCGGCTGTGACCAATCTGGTTCAAGTGCCGCCGATCTGGACACAATTCGCCGGTTCTCCGACCGATAGCGTCCGCAGTGACGATATTTATTTCATTGATCAAAACACCGGCTGGGCCTCACGCAACAACAAGATTTATAAAACGATCAATGGCGGAACCACCTGGACATTGCAGGCAACGATCACCGGGGCGCATTTTCGCAGCATCAGTTTCCTTACGGCCACACACGGTTTTGCGGGAAATCTTGGCGTCGGTTCTTATGACGGGAACGTGAGCAACACCAACGTGCTTTACGAAACGCTTGATGGCGGCAGCACCTGGCACGTTTTTCCGGGATTATCCGAACAAGGGATGAAAGGTTTCTGCGCCATGTCCGTGCTGGACAGCAATCACATATACGGCGGTGGCCGCGTGCGGAGTCCGGCTTTTTTTGTGAAATCCGAAGATGGCGGAACCAATTGGACCGCGACCAATCTCACAGCCGCCGGAGTGATGAACGCCATCATGGACGTCTATTTCCAGGACACGAACAACGGCTGGCTCTGCGGCATGGATACCAACGCCTACAACACCACCTGCACTTCGCCTTCTTATCACGGCGCCATCGCTCATACCACCGATGGCGGAAAAACTTGGACCCAAGTGGTCAATTCCCAACTGGACTGTTCTTACTTTTGGAAATTGGCCTGGCCGTCACCGCAAGTCGGCTACTGTTCGTTGCAACAAAATGCCTCCAGCTATGATCACGTCATTTTTTACAAAACCGTGGATGGGGGACAAACTTGGGTGTCGAACGGCATTCCGCAAAGCGCCTTTGGCGGCAGCGGGACATTTTATATTCAGGGCATCGGTTTCGTCAGCACCAACGTCGGGTGGGTGGGCGGCGCATCTGGTTTATCCGATGTGGATACATTTCTCGGAACAACCAATGGCGGCGCGTCGTGGTTTCCGGCGGGCTATACCTTGACCAGTTTCATTAATCGGATTCGTTTCAAAGCCAGCGATTTTGGTTTTGCCTCGGGTTATCGGCTGCACCTCTACCATTCGCCGCTGGCCATCACCAACCAGACCGCCAGCCTGGCCGCGATGGGCGGTGATTCGCCTCAATTTCAAATCGGCGTCTATGCGTTGAGCAAAGCTGGGTATCAGTGGCAAAAGAATGGCACCAACATCAGCAGCGCGACCAATACCGTTCTGAATCTCACCAATGTGACCCGCGCAGACGAAGCCATTTACACGGCAACGGTGACCAATTCCTATGGTGCGATCATCAGCAGCAATATCAATCTGCGGGTTTATGTGCCGCAACGTTTTGGCCGTCCGCAGATATTGAGCAACGGCTCGTGGCGATTTGTTTTCGGCGACAACGACGGCAGCGCGATCAGCAGCAATAATCTGGCAAATTTCGAATTGGATGCGAGTTATGATTTGACCAACTGGCAATCACTCAATCTGCCGTTTTATTTGACGAACGGAATGATCCAGGTGGATGACGCGACCAATTATCCCGAGCGGTTTTACCGGGTGATCGAGCATTAACCCAGCTTCGTCCCGCAATGGGCGCAGTAGTTGGCGGAACGGGGTGAGACGGCCTGACATTGAGAGCAATTTTTTTGTTCGGACAAGTGACGGTAATGGATGACCAAATTGCGGATATAGGGAATCCACGCAAAGGCATACGCAAAAATAAAAATTGCGTCCTTTCCCTGCACCAAAGCGTACCCCAGCAACAGCAGCGAACCGATCAGGCTCAGCCACCAGAAAATCACCGGGATGACGACCTGCCCTTTTTTCTCCGTGGCATACCATTGCACAAAAAAGCGCGAGGAAAAGGCGGCGTTGCCAAGCCAGCCCATGACCGCCCAGACGCTCCAATCGGCGCCGAGAAATTTGTCGTTGTGCCAAAGCAAATGTTTGAGCCAATCCATGGTTATGCTTTTACCTCTGCCGCTTGTTTATCCAAGACAATTCGCGCGGTTTTGCGCGCCAACTCCAGCATTATTGCGCAAGGTTCCAAGCAGGGAATGATGCTTTTTGCTCCGGCTTCATCCGAGGGCAATCCAGTCACCGACCACAACCGGCGTTTCAAACACAATTTTTTAGCGCAACATTCACGGATCACGCCAACCACAGCATGGTCATCGAGCATGGCGGCGATGCGATACATGCCGGTCTGGCGTCCGGTGAATTCGCGATAGCTGGTGATGGGTGGCTGAGCGGAGCGGGCAGTAAACCAATCCGCCACCGCGCCGGGATAAAGTTGATTCAGCGCAAAATCCAAGCCGGACAAATCAAGCGCCGACACTATCCAACCAGCGACCAGAGTCGGAGCGCTGAGTAGCGGGCGGAACGCGCCGACTGAATCAAATTGCGCCAGTTTTCTGATTTCGGAAACAGACACCGACTTCAATTCCGACAACGGTTTTTTTTGGTCGGAAACATGACGGAGAGAAAATTTTCCATCCGATTTTTGCAGCAACACCTCGGCAAAAACCAGTTCATCCCGCACTTCACCAGCCAATGCGGACAACGCAGGATTCATCAAGCGGCTCGGCATATTATACCGGGAGGTTCCCCTGCCCTTTGACATGAATCGTGTGAGTCGGGAAGGCGAATTCGATTTCGTGCGCTTCAAATTGTTCCTTGATCGCCATGTTCAGCTCATCATTGGCGAGCACATGGTCCTTTATCGTTTTAGCGTTCGACCAATGCACCACCAGCACGTTAAGCGAGGAATCGGCAAATTGATTGAAGACCACCAGCACATCGGCGGTCAGCGGATGTTTGCGATAAATTTGCTCAAGCAAGGCCATCGCCTCTTTCAGTTTCGCAGTCGAAGTCTCGTAATTAAGGCTCAGGGTGATCTGCGTTTTTACCGTGGGCCGGCGGCTGATGTTGACGATGGTGGCATTGCCCATCGTCTTATTTGGAATGGTCACTAAAAAGCCGTCCATTGAGCGCACACGCGTGCTGCGCAGGCCGATGGATTCCACGTTGCCTTCCACGGCCTCCAGTTTGATGCGGTCACCGATGCGGAATGGTTTGTCCACGAGAACAGCCACCGCGCCGAACAAATTCGAGAGCGTATCCTGCGCCGCCAAACCGAGCGCAAGCCCGCCAATGGAAAGAGAGGTCAGGATGCTGCCAACGTGAATTCCCAGATTATCCGCCGTGGCCAAAGTCGCCACGATGATGATGAAGACTTTGAATGTCTTGCGAATGACAGGGAAAAGCATCTGATCAAAGGAATGATCCGACCCCGGCGAACCGGTTCGATCACGCCAATAAATCACCAGCATATCCACGCATTTAAGCGCGAGGTAGGTCAGGGAAATGCCGACCAAAATCTGTAAACCTCTGCTTAGAAAAATAGACAATTCCAGGCCGAAATGCAGCAGAACAACAAAAGTAACCACCTTGACCGGGCCGCGAAGAAATTCGAGCAGGAGATCATCCAGTTTGGTTTCGGTTTTGGCAGCCCATTTTTTCAACCAGGTATTGATGATATAGTCGAGGGATTTGGAAACGTAATAGGCGACCAGGATGTAGAGCAACCCGGCCAGAAGTTCCCAGGCTTCCTGCCCAAAAATCGTCTCGTGCAACCAGGAAACTTTTTTCAAGCCAAAATCAATCTGATACACAGGACGGATGAGAACATTGCCCGGCTGGAGACTGATGCTTTTAACCACCGGTATCTTCCCTGAATCGTAGCCGAAGGTGGTCGCAAAAATGCACCAGATGACCAACCCGATCAGGATGGCCTTCATGAACCATTCAAATTTTAGTTTCATCAAGTGATGCAATGCTTGTGGCCGCTTCAGCCCCCTGCCACGATTTTAACGATTTCCAATTTGTCACCCGGCGACAATTGGCGGGCGTTAAACTCCGACGGCGGCACCGCTTCGCCATTGTGTTCCACCACCACGCTGCGCGGCAATAATTTTTGCGCGAGTAAAAAGGCATCGAGGGAAGAAGGCAGCTCGGCAGGTATTTCGCGACCGTTGGCGATAACAAAATTTTGGTTCATTAATGCTAAATCACGCGGTTAGCGCCGCATCCCAATCTTTCCACACCGGCTCGTAACCGAGGCGGCGAACCAGTTCGGCGATTTCTTGTGGGGAGCGTTCGTCGGCGATTTCGAATTGGCCGGTGGCCCATTCGCTGGCTCCTTCGGCCAAAGGGATAATGCGTCCGCGTTCGGTGCGATGGATGTTTTCACGACCCGCGCCGGTGTAGCCGCCAGGCTCAGTATGACTGCCCGCGCTGATCATGGTGATGCCCAGCGGGATTAGGCCGTCGCGCAATTTGGCCGACTCACGGGTGGAAAGAACGATTCCGGCATCGGGCAGGAACAGACGCAAGGCACAGACCAGTTGCACCAATTCGCGATCCTGCATCGTCGTCAAAGGCTCAAATTCCCCTGCGCACGGACGCAAGCGCGGCAAGGAAATGGTCAGTTGAGCTTTCCAACAATTCTTTAAAAGATATTCGGCATGAGCAGCCACGCATAATGCTTCGTAACGCCAATCGGCCATGCCGTAAAGCGCACCAATGCCAAGGCGGCGGAAGCCGGCGGCGTAGGCGCGTTCCGGGGTTTCCAAACGCCAGTCAAAATTGCGCTTCGGGCCGGCGGTGTGCATCTCGGCGTAAATCTGGCGATCGTATGTCTCCTGATAAACGACCAGGCCATCGGCCCCGGCGGCGACAAGCGGGCGATATTCGTCCGTTTCCATCGGGCCAACTTCGAGAGATATACCAGGAATTTCGTGATGCAAGGCCGCAACGCAATCGGCCATATATTTGCTGGCGACGAATTTAGGATGCTCCCCGGCGACGAGCAGGATATTCCGAAAGCCTTGTTCCTGGAGGGAACGCGCCTCGCGCAAAACATCATCCACGCTCAGGGTCACGCGCAGAATGGGATTGTCCCGGGAGAAGCCGCAGTATTTGCAATTATTGATGCACTCGTTGGAGAGATAAAGCGGCGCGAAAAGCCGGATGGTTTTGCCAAAGCGTTGACGGGTCAAGGCCTGAGAACGCTGGCAAAGAGTTTCAAGAAGTTCCCCCGCCGCCGGAGAAATCAATTCGGCAAAATCGGCCAGAGACAATTTATCCCGGGCCGCAGTTGAACGCGCCTGGGCAATCGTAACTACTCGGGAGCGTTGCAGCAACGCAGACAAAGGCAGAGAATTAAATTCAGCAACAAAGCTCACCGTCAAATCATACGACTGGAGTTTGCCGGAATCAATCTTACGGTGTCTTGACGCGATAGAACGACGGCATCGGAGCGTTGGTATCGTAGAACACCATCGAGTTTTGCGTCGGGCCAGCAGCGGCGGTCGAAATGTCCGTCCACACCGTGCTGGAGCTTGGATTCAACAAGGCCGGCGCGCGTTGCAGGCGATAGGTGTAGCCCGGCACACAAGTCAGCACAAAGGTGCCGATCTTATTGGTGCCGACCGATTGCATCGAAGCGCTGATATACAACTGCGAAAGCGAATGGACCACGATTCGGAATTGGGTGGTAACGCTTGAACCGTCCACCTCCGTTGCGGTGACACTGATCAGGTTCGTCCCCGGCACGGAAGGCGTGCCGCTAAAGGTCCAAGACGGAGCATCGAAACTCAACCAGCCAGGCAGGTTGGTGGCGGTCAACACCAAGACATCACCATCGCCATCGGAGAAAGTCCCGGCTGGAATGGTGAAGGCAAACGGCGTGCCTGTGACCCCAACCTGATCAGGAATGGGCACCGCTTCATAAAAGTCATCAAACTTGAGGCGATAGATATAGGTCATGTCCAACGCATTTGTCCCGTCGTCAAAGCGGGCGTTGGCCGCGAGGATGCTGCCGCCCATGGCCACGGCGCTGCCATAATAGGAATAAGTATCGCCGGTCGGCGGAGTAAACTTCTCCAGCAAACTCCATTGCGCCAGACCGGGAGAATTCCGCACAAAGAGATAAGCTCCCCCGCCCTGCGCCGTTGTTTGCAACAGGCCGATGGCAATATTTTCGCCATCCACGGCGACCGACGTGCCGAATTGCGCGCCTTGAAGACCATCTGGAGTCAAGTATTTCTTGACCTGGCCCCAATTATTGGTGCCGCCCGAATTGCGCATGAACACATAAGCCGCGCCGGATTTCTGGCTGTTGGTCAGGACTTGCGGAGAGCCGGCAATGATCATGTCCGTGCTGAGAGCCACGGCGTGACCGAACTGATCGTTGTTGACGTTATCCGCGCCGACAATTTTCTTCACAAAACCCCAGTTGTTCGTGCCACCCAGATTGCGTTCATAGATGTAAATGCCGCCGGTGCGGAACGACGTATTAGTGTTAGGAGAATTAAACTGAGCGCCGACCGCCAGCGTATCGCCATAGAGCGCCACCGAAGTGCCGAAAGCGTCGCTGTCCACGCCGTCGGAAGGAATCAATTTCTTGGTCTGGCCCCAATTGGTGGTACCGCCGTTGTTCCTATCGTAAACATAAACCGCGCCCATTTTGGACCCGATCGCCCCGTTGCGCGGAGAACCGACCGCAATCGTATCACCATAGATGGTCACTGCGCCAAATTGATCGCCCGCCGCGCCACCAGCGGGAACCAGCTTCTTGGACTCGCCCCAATTGGTCAGACCGCCGGTATTGCGATCGAAAATGTAAGCCACCCCCGTGCCCGTGCCGGGCGTGCCGACCACGATGGTGTCGCCACTGATGCTGACGGATGACCCAAATTGATCGGTGTTGGTTGGCGATTCCACGCCGGTCAATTTCTTGACCTGAGCCCAGGTCTCCGGTCCGGCGGCGTTGCGTGAATAAATGTAAGCCGCACCGGATTTGCTGGCGGCGCCGTTGTCATTCGGCAGACCGGCCACCACGTAATTCGTCGTGGCCGCGAGAGCGGAAGCAAACGTGGTCGTGTCCAGGCCGTTGGTGGCGGAATTCTTTTTGTCGTAAGCATCGGTGGACAGGACCGTGGTGTTAGTGTCAAGCACAGGCGGCAGGAATCCGTCGTTGGCCGTGATGGTCAGCCGATTGGTGTCCGCCGCGCCGGGATTGAGGCGGGACACCACGATGGTCGGCACAAAAATCAAGCCGCGCAAAGCCGCCGTGGCCTGGGCCGGGGTCACGTTGGTGATCGTAATGACTCCGCTGCCGGTCGAAACAAAGTTGCTCAACGAAGTGAAGAAACCATGCGTCGGCAAATCTTGCGTGACCGAGACCGTCAAGACCTGCTGGCCAAAGCTGTCCACGTCCGTCACCGTAACACCGGAGAACGGATGGAGGCTGGCGTGATCGTAAACCCGTTGGTTCGCCTGCGTGCCGACAATCACCGGCGCTTCGTCCACCGGCGTGACAATCACCGTCGTCACGTTATTGGTGACAACGGCAACAAAACTGTCATTGGCCGTGATGGTAAATGTGGTCGTTTCCGTATTGGGAACCGGAATCCGGTTTTCCGTCGGGATAAAGTTCAGCGCGCGGATATTGGCCGTGATATAGGCCGGCGTCCCGGTGATGGTGTAAGTCCCCGGAGTGGGATTGCTGAAGCCGCCAAGATTTTGCAACGTGCCTTTGGCGGAATTATCCAGGGTGACCACCACGGCCAGAGTTTGCAGGCCGGAATTGTCCACATCGGCGATGGTCACATTGCTGAAAGCACGAACCGTTTGTTTGTCCGTGATGGTCTGGGCGGCGACGGCGCCAGTGATCGTGGGCGGATCGTCCACCGTTTGCACATTCACCGTCGTCGTGCTATCGGTGATCGGACTTGGGACAAAACCATCGTTCACACTGATGGTCAAAGTCGTGATCTCGTTCGTCGGAACAATGATATGATTTGGGGTCGGAACAAATATCATCCCCTTGATCGCCACCGTGGCATTTGAGGCGGTGCCGGTATAACTGTAAACGCCCGGAGCGGAATTGCTGAAGACGCCGATGTTTTGCAGGGTGCCTTTGACCGCGCTATCGAGTTGCACGGTCACCAGCAAGGGCTGAATGGTCAGATCATCCACATCCGCCACCACCACGTTGGTGAACGGCTGCACCGTTTGTTTGTCCGTGATGTTGAAACCACCCTGCGTTCCCGTAATGGTCGAAGGATCATTGACCGCCGTCACATTAATGGTGGTGCCATTATTGGTCACCGAATTCGTGACAAAGCCGTCATTGATGCTGATGGTCAAAGTGGTCGTCTCCGTCGTCGGCACCGTGATGCGGTTCTCCGTCGGCACAAAAACCAGCGCCTGAATGGAAGCCGTGATATTCGCGGCCGTTCCGTGCATGGTGTAACTGCGCGCGCCGGAATTGGTGAATCCGCCCAGATTTTGCAGCGTCCCCTTGCCCGCCACATCGATAAAGATCCGCGCGGTCAAAGGTTGAATCGTCAGATCATCCACGTCGCCGACCACCACATTGGTAAAGGGTTGGACCGTTTGTTTGTCCGTGATATTGAAACCGCCCTGGACCCCGGCAATGGTCGAAGGATCATTGACCGCAGTGACATTGATCGTGGTGTTGGTGTCCATCACCGGGCTGGCGACAAAACCGTCATTCATGCTGATGGTCAGAGTGGTCGTCTCAGTGGTCGGCACGGTGATGCGATTCTCCGTCGGCACAAAAATAAAGTTCGTCAGCGAAGCCGTGATCGCCGCCGAAGTCCCCGACATCACATAGACTCCGGGCGATTGCAGCGCGAACCCGCCGAGATTTTGCAACGTTCCCTTGGCCGCATTATCCAGGCTGACCGTGACCGTCTCTTGTTGCAATCCGAGCTCATCCTGGTCAGCCAGCACCACCGTGGCGAAGGCCTGAACCGTTTGCTTGTCCGTGATATTCTGATTGGTCACGGTGCCGACGATGGTCGGAGCGTCGTTGACCGAGGTGACATTCACCGTCGTGTTGGTGTCAATGATAGCGCTGGGCACAAAGCCGTCATACACGTTGATGGTGAAAGTGGTCGTCTCCGTCGTTGGCACCGGGATGCGATCAGGCGTCGGGGCGAAGACCATGGCTTGGATGGAAGCCGTGGCGTTTGAAGCCGTGCCGGTGAACGTATAAACCCCGGGAGCAGAATTGCTGAAAGCCCCGATGTTCTGGAGGACACCCTTGACGGCGGCATCCAGGCTGACGGTCACCACCAGCGGTTGGATGGTCAGATCGTCCACGTCGGCCACAATGACATTGGTAAACAGCATCAATGTTTGTTTGTCGGTGATGTTTTGCCCGGCCTGCGTTCCGACAATGGTGGAAGGATCGTTGATCGCCGTCACATTGATGGTGGTGGCGTTATTCGTCACCGGGCTGGCCACAAAACCATCGTCCACGGAAATCGTCAAAGTCGTCATTTCAGTGGTGGGAACGGTGATGCGGTTTTCCGTCGGCACAAAGACCAGCGTCTTGAGCGAAGCGGTGATGTTGGAAGCCGTGCCGTGCATGGTATAGACACCGCCGCCGGAACTGGTGAAACCGCCCAGATTGGTAAGAATGCCCTTGGCCGCCAGATCAAAGATGACTTTGGCCGTCAACGGCTGAATGGTGAGATCATCCACATCGGCGATGACCGCGTTGGTAAAGGGCTGGATCGTCTGCTTGTCACTGATGGCGAAGCCGCCCTGCGTTCCGGTGATGGTCGAAGGATCATTGACCGGAGTGACAATGACCGTGGTATTGGTGTCAACCACCGGGCTAAGCACATAACTGTCATCCACACTGATGGTAAACCTCGTGGTTTCGGGGTTCGGAACCGTGATGCGATTTTCCGTCGGCACAAAGATCAGGGCCCGAATGGCGGCGGTGACCGCGGCTGGTGTGCCTTGCATGAGATAAACGCCCGGCGTAGTCGGGGTGAATCCGCCCAAGTTGGTGAGAATGCCCTTGGCCGCCAGATCCAGGCTGATGGTCACCGTCTGAAGTTGCAAACCGTGCGCATCGAGGTCCGCAATCGCCACATTGGTGAACGGCATCGTGGTTTGCTTGTCCGTGATGCTGAATCCGCTCTGGGTGCCGACCAGCGTCGGGATGTCATTCACCCCGGTCACGGTGATCGTGACCGAGTTGGTGCTGCGATCTGCCCCGGTCTGGAGCACAGACACAGTCACGTTATCGGTGGAGGTGCCGCCCGTGTCATCCGTTGTCTGGTAAGTAAAATGTTCGGCGCCGACAAAGGCCGGGGCCGGGGTATAAAGCAGATTGGCGCCGCCAGGGCCGATCGTCAGGGTGCCGCCATGATCGGTGGCGCCGAAGCCTGTCACCAGACGGACTCCGGTGGTATCCGGCAGCAACAGGTCGTTGGCCAGGACGTTTAAAGCATTGGAGGTGGTGCCAGACAACACCGAGAATTGATCGCTGTGCGTGACCAAAGTTCCCACCGTGACAATCACGGTGTTGACACCGGGATTGCCATTGGCATCCACGCTATTGTAACGGAAGGTGTCGGTCCCGATGAAGCCGGGTTTTGGACTGTAGAGAAGTTGGTTGTCCGCCGTGGTTCCGCTGATGGCGACCGTGCCGATCAAGCCGTTGGTTTGAATGGATGTGATGGTCATCGGCAGTGAAACTTTGGGCAAAACATAATCGTTTTTCAGCACGGCCATGGGGTTGTTGGTTGAATCCCGAACGACGTGATAATAATTGGTATTGGAATTGACCGCCGCCAAGTCAAGAACATGGACTTTGACTTGGCCGGTGGCACGAGCGGTGGTGCCATCAGAAATTTCGTAGGTGAAGACTTCATCGCCCGAAAAATTATTGGTCGGAGTGTAGATCAGACCGGTGCCTGCGCCATTGATGATGACCGTTCCGTTCTGGCTCGGCGCATTGTTACTGATGCCGATATCAGCGATGTAAAGAACCTGCCCGGCCGCAGGCAATTCCGCGTCATTCGCCAAGACGGACAGCAGATTGCTTTGGCTGTTTTTGGTGACCGTGAAAGTGTCGCTATTGGCGAAAAAGCCGCTGGGCTGGATCTGGATGGTGACCGTAGCGGTACCCGTCCCGCCGACGCCGTCAGAAATGGTGTAATGGATGTTCGGCTCGAATTGATTGGAAAGGCCCGGAGCCGGTTTATAAACGAGGCGGTTCTGAGCATTATTGATGAAGATCGTGCTGCCGACGGAAAGGTTGGTTTCGACTGAGATGATGGTCAGATTGGTGCTGCCGAACGGCAAGGCGCGGTCATTGACCAACACATCGAGAATGTTATTGCCGCTGCCCGCCGCCACCACAAAGGTGTCGTCATTGGCGACCAAAGTATTGGTGCGAGTGATGACTTTAACCGTGACCAGCCCGGTTGCCTGGACGCCTCCGGCCGAGGTGGTATAAGAGAATGTTTCAATATAAGGGGCCGCATTGGTCGGATTCGGGGTGTAGGAAACAAAATTATTCGCGCCCACGCCGCTGACACTGACGCTGCCGTTGGCGCTCGGAGTCCCCACGCTGATCACCGACAAAGAAGCCGCCGAAGCCGGCACCAGCACGTCATTGTCCAACACATTGAGCAGCACGGAATCGCCACGGGTCACCGTATAATAATCCGGGTTGGCATAGAAGGTATTGGCCGAAACTTGAACGGTAACATTGGCGGTATCACTGCCACCCAAACCATCGGAAATCGTGTAAGTGAACGTTTCCGATCCAGAGAACAGGTTGGAGGGCGTGTAAACCAGATTGGTTCCCTGGATCGTGACCGCGCCGCCGTGGTTCGGCGCGCTCACGCCGCTGATGCTCAAAGTCGCCCCTTGCATGCCTGAAAGAATCGTGTCGTTGACCGTCACTTTCAGAATGTTGCCCGTCGTGCCGCCTTGAACGCCAAAGACATCGTCATTGGCAATGGTCAAACTGTGATCCAGGACGACGTAATTGAAGGAGTCGTTCGTCTGGTCGCCTTGAATGATCCAGTCAAATACCAAACGCGGATCGTAGGTGAAAGTCCCGTCACTATGCAGCGTGACCGTCGCGCCGCCGGACGTGATGAGATTGGTGAAGGCGGAGACGATCAGGATGTCATCGGGAGCATGGCCGTTGACATCGGGATCGTAATCGTTGGCCAGGACGCCGAGGCCGCCGACAGTCAACAAATGGTCTTCATCAATCGTATAGGTGTCATGGGCGCTGACCGGACTGTCATTGACGCCGGTCACGGTCACGGTCACCGTCGTGGTGTTCGTTCCGCCAAAACCATCACTGACGGTGTAAGTAAAGGTGTCCAGCACCACTTCCTTGCGGGACAAGGCATTCAGATTGGTGGAAACGATCGGATTATAAACGATGTTGGTCCCCACAATGGCGACGCTGGCACCGTAGGCGCTGTTGGTCTGGACGGAAATGATCGTGAGCACATTCCCGGTGTCCGGGTCGGTATCGTTGGCCAATAAAGTCGCCGCCGGGACAGTCAGGATATGATCTTCATCGGTCGCCAATGAATCCGGCGTGGCCGTCGGGCCGTCATTAACCCCGGTGACAGTAATATTGACTGCGGCGGTGCCAGTGGCGCCGTGGCTATCGCTGATGGTATAGTAGAACGTATCCGTGGCGGACTGCCCTTGCGCCAGGGCGTTGAGCGTCGCGGAACCGCGAGGATCATAAGTGATGTGGGTTTGATTGCGATTGAAGCGGATATCGAGGACAGCCGTCGCGCCCTGGGCCGTGGTGATGCTGACCGAATTGGAAACGAAAGCAGAAGTCGGTTCGATGGAAATGATGTTCAACTTGCTGACGTCGTCATCGGAATTGGGGTCGGTGTCATTGGCGATGAGCGTATCCACGGTGGTGAAATCCAGAACCGTATCTTCCGGCGTGGTCAGGCGCACATTCGTATTCGTGCCGTCGGCCATCGGTGTCGGCGGGAAGTTGACCCCTGTAACCGTGACCGTGACCGTGGCTGTGGCTTTGGCGAGATTGGCGTTGGTTTCAGCCAGGCTCGATCCACGGTTGTGATCACCGGAGGCATTGGAATCAAGAATGGTATATTGGAAGGTGTCATTCGTCACTGTTCCAACCGGCAACCGGGTCAAATTAGTGGTCGAGAAAGGATTGTAAATAATGCTGGCACCATTAGTGGGAGAATTATTGATGCTGATGGTGGCACCCATCGTACTGACACTGGTACTGTTGGTCACACTGAGGTTGCCCCCAACCAAACCGACGCCCACCACGCGGATCGTGTCGGTTCCATCCGGGTCGGTATCGTTGGCCAATACATTGATCACGAGATTGGTGGTTTGAGCATCGGTGGAGGCGGAGTCATTAAAGGCGGTCGGGGGCGCATTGCCGACGCCCAAAGACTTGCCGCTCGCGTCATAACCGGCATGAGACAAACCGCTGGGAACAGTTCCGCCTTCCTTGGCCACCACGCGTTGAAAAGGCAGAAAGTCGCCCTTGAATTGCGGACTCAGAACCAGGGACTGGTTGCTCAAAGTAAGATAGCCTGGATCACTGACTGCTGTAGAGGAGAACGAGGCCACATAATCCGCCTGATAAACGACTTGTCCCGCCGGATTCTGGATCGTGATGATATCTGCGCTGTTATCCAGATTAAGATTATTGGTGGCAATCTGCCGGTCAACTCCTGCGGGTACAGAGTTCGACACGGCACCCAGTGAGAAAACAACCAAAGCCTGGCCTGATTGCAAGGTTTCATTGGTGATCACGTAGCGCTGAACCCCGCCCGCGATGATCTTGAACCCGGTGAGATTGACCGACCCGGAATCGCGCGGCACATAAAATTCGATGAAATCATCGTTGGTATGAGGTGGAGCGGGGTCAAAAAGAACTTCTTCGATAATGATGCGGTTGGTCGCAGATTGTTCAAAAGCGCCGGAATCCGGGTGTCCATCCAGCCGCAGATAACCACGGACGTCGGTGCCAAGAACGCTGAGGCTTGGACTGATGGTGACGGCATTGCCAATCGCGGGGCTGTTGGTGGCCAGAGCGTAAGTCAAAGTGGGACCACCGTTATTCGTCAGGGGCAGAAGGTTGGCATTTGTGTTCACCAAATCGTTGGTTTCGCCAAAGATCAGCGTGTCCACTGGTGCGCCGCCGGCGGAGAAAATCGTGTGAGTGGAATCATCCGAAATATTGCCACCGAAAGAAATCACCGCGCCGCTTTGATCCATTTCCAGATTTTTGCCCTGGCCATCATTAAAGATACAATTTTGCACGTTGACCACGGTATTGAAAACATTGGGGCGAATGGAACTGCCATGGCCGGCGGCGTCAATGTTGCCTTTGAAAGTACAGTTGAGAACATTGACATCCATTTCCACACCCGGATTGCTGTCTTCCACATAAAGAGCGCCCCCGCCCAGCCCGTTGACCGCAGTCTGGTGGTTGCCGGCAAACGTCGTATTGGCGATGGTGGACGGTTGTGACGAGTAGAAGGAAATCGCCCCGCCACCCTGCCCCAAGCTGGCCTTGGTGCTGTTGTTGACCAACAAGCAATGATCCATATTCAAAATCCCCCCGTTCACATCCACCCCGCCACCCCAGAAATCGCCCACACAATTCGTGATCAGGCAATAACTCAGCGTCAGACTGCCGTTGGAACTCACCTCAAACGCGCCGCCCGCAAAGGAGGCGTGACCGCTGGAAAAGGCCAGGCGATTGATAGTGACGCCGGCATTGATGGTGAACAGTTGAATGTCCTGAACCCCGTTCCCATCCGTATCGCCGCTGATGGTCAGCGCATCCGCGCCGGGCCCGTCAAAAACGACGTTATTATTGATGGTGATCGGTGCTTTCAAGCGAATAGTTGCGGGATAATCCGACACCGAAGGATTGCCGGACCGGATATCAAAAGTGATGTGATCGTTGGGGCCGGCAGCCAGCAGTGCTTGGCGCAAAGTTCCACCGGTCACGTTGGTTCCAGGACTCGTGCTCGGATCATAATCCGTATTGGTCGTGACGATAAAGGAGCGCGGCGTCTGCCGGAAAACCACGGCGAAATTGCTGATGGAATAATTGGGCACCTGGTTGGTGACGGCGATGGTGAAATTAACCGTGCTGCCCAACACCAGGGAGCCGCTGGGGGTGAAATTAAGCTGCTCGATGCCGGCCGTGGCATTGCTGGCGGAACCGCTGAACGTGTAGATGCCCGCAGCATTGCTGATAAAACCGCCGGAAGCCAGACTGGCCGCCGTAAAATATCCCTGCGTGGTATTATTGATCGTGACCGCCATATGCAGCGTGCCGGGATCAGCGATGGTCACCTGTTGGAATGGAAAATTACTCGAGGTCAGCGGAATGGAAAAGGGCTGCGTCAACGGGAGATTGATCACCGGCGTCCCACTGACGGCGGCCACGCGCACGAGCGTGCCGCTGTTGGCCACCACTCCGCCATGGTTGTCATTGACCGTGATGGTAAAGGTCGTGGTCTCGGTGAGACCGACCGCCACGCGTCCCGGCACCGGAACAAACGTCAGAGCGCGAACGGCGGCGTTGACGTTGGTGGCGGTGAAGGTGTAGTTGTTGCTAACGTTAACAAAGCCAAACAAAGCCATACTGTTGCTGCTGAACGAACCTTTGGCCGGATCATCCAGCGTAATGGTGACGGTGAGAGCTTGCGCCCCGTTTTCGTCCACGTCACCGATCAAAACCGCCGGAAACGGATTGACGGTTTGATTATCCTGAATCGTGACCAACGGAGAAATGCCGGTGATGGTCGGGTTGTCATTGACCGGAGTGACAATAACGGTGGTGGAAATATCCTGGCCGTTGGTGTAGCTGGAATCCCCAAGGGTGATGCCAAATGTGACCGTTTCGTTGGTCGAGCCGGGAATGCGGTTGGGCACCGGCTGAAAGAGCAATGAACGGATGGCCGTAGTCGCCTGATCGCTGCTGCCGTTGAATTTGTAGGTCGGCGGCTGGGCTGCGCTATTTTTCACAAAACCGCTCAGGTTTACGATTTGCCCCTGGATTTCGTTGGTGAACCCGGGGCTGGCCAATCCAACGGTCACGACGACCGGACTGCCGTTGAAACTTTGCAGACTAACCGTGCTGAAGGGCGCAATGGTCGAATTATCATTGACATGCAA
>CAIYOY010000231.1 GCA_903927905.1 uncultured Verrucomicrobiales bacterium
AGCTGCTGCGGGTCACAGGCCCGCGCTCCGATACCCACCGCCCGAATGACTACAAAGCAGAGGGCCTGGGCTTTAAAGGAGTTTTCACTTTTTGATTGGCGAGGGGTTGCCCTTTGCGGCCAACTTTCGCTTTGGTCACATGCCAGCGCGCCAGATTCGCCACATACAATTCATCCATGTTTTCGCCGCCGAACGCCATGTTCGTCGGACTCCCCAGATGAATCGCCCATCGGTCCCAGGCAAAAAGGGTCTTCTCCCGCGCCGGATTGATCCGCCAGATTTCGTCCGACGCATAACAGCACGCATATAGATTCCCCTCCGCATCCAGCGTCAGCCCATCGGGGAACCGTCCACAATTCTCCACATAAACTTCCGGCGCGCTGACCGTTCCATCGGCGCGAATTTCAAAACGGAAAACCCGGTCTGTGTTGCTCTCCACCATGAACAAAAATTTCTCATCCGCCGTCAGCGCCAACCCGTTGGCATAACCAAACGGTCCGGCCAGAATTTCACCCTTTCCGTCCGGCGTGAACCGCAACAGAAACCCGTTGTTCTTTTTCCACAATCCTGAATCCGTCACGTAATAATTTCCCTTGGAGTCAAACAAACCGTAATTTGCGCAAATGATTTTCTGCTCGCCGACCTTCGCCGCAAAAACCGAATACTCGCCGCTCGCTTCGACCCGCACCACGCCGTTGGTTGGATTGCAGACAAAGAGCGCCTCATCCACCGGCGAGAAAGCGACTCCGGCGCAATAGCTGCCGAGATTAGCCACCGGCGTCACACGTTTGTCGGGTGAGATGCGATGGATAATCCCCGCCTCGCTTCCACACCACAGATCGCCACGCCGGTCAAACGCCAGACACTCCGGATGATCCAACCCGGTGGCATAAACTTCAAACGATTCAATGGGAATTTCCGGCGTCATAAATTCTATTCGGCTACTTTGTTTTTTTCAGTTTGCTTGGCTCTCCGCATCGTCAGCAGGGAAACAACGCCAGCCACGAATGGCACAAGTCCAAAGAGAATACAACTTAGCCATGGAAAACGAAGTGTTACGGACATGCACAAAAAAACTCCACCAGCCACCGTCACCGTCGAACTTGCGACATGAATTAGCCTGCCAGGCTTGCCTGAAGATGCAAAGACAAGCCAAATGCAAAGCGCAAGAAATGCAAGTGCCAGCGGACCTAACACCATCACTAAAGATTGTCCAACTGCGAGCATAGGCATAGCTACAGCACTCAGGTGTCAGTCCTCACTATTGACACTTGCTTGCCTGGGCGCATCGAGTTCATAAAATTCTTGCGTGTCATTTATTTGGGGTCTTCCTGTTTTTCAAAAAAGCTTTAAGTACTTCAGGATGGTCTTCAAAATATTGCGCCAGGTCCGCCAAAATTTCCACGGTCTTGGTGCTCAGATGATGTTCAATCCCTTCAATATCGTCGCGTTGCGTCGTTTCATCCAGGCCGAGCAACGAAAAAAAGCGCGACAAGGTTTCGTGCCGTTCCTTGATCTTGCAGGCCACGGCCCGCCCTTTTTCCGTCAGAATCAACCCGCGATATTTTTCGTAATTTAAATATCCCAACTCATCCAGCTTCTGCACCATGCTGGTGACCGAGGCTTGTTTGACACTGAGCGACGAGGCGATGTCCACCACCCGGGCATAGCCTTTCTCCTCGATCAGCTCATGAATCCGTTCGAGATAATCTTCCGCGCTTTGACTGGGGGGCTTGGCTTCCATTATGGTTGGCTGGCTGTTTGCATCACGTCTGCGATCTTCACCGGTTTGCCGCCCTGCCGCTTGCTTTCATCGGCTGCTTCCATGAAGGCGTAGATCTCCAGTGTTTCCGCCGCTGGCACCGGGGCCACCCCCGTCTTCAAAAACTCGATCACCTTGCCTAAAAACGGTGTGTAATCACCTTTGAGTTGTTCGTCCACCACTTTTTTAGAACCGAAAATAGTCGCGCGATATGGCTCGGCCGCATTACGAATCCCGCGCAACGTGCCAACTTTTCCTCCCGCCCAAACCCCGGTGACTAAGTGGGTGTCCGGCGTGGCGGTGCAAGCGACCGTTTCGCAGCCGGTCCCCATGATGGTGAAGAGAACTTCCGTCGGATGAATCCCATACCAAAACAAATCCGGGTGATGGCTTTCCAACGGCGACGGCCCGACGGAGTCCGCGCCTTTCAACTCGCCATAATTCGTTTTAATCATCGCTTGTAAATTTGGATAATACCGCAGCGACGAACCGCTGAACACCGGCACATTATATTCCTTGGCCAATTGATAAATTTTGATGACATCACGCAGGCTGCCCCCCATCGGCTTGTCAATGAACAGCGTTTTGTGCGCCATGATCACTGGCCTGGCCTGTTCCAAATGTGGGCGGCCGTCCACACTTTCAATCATGACCGCATCCACGTTTTTGACCAGTTCTTCGATGGTGCCGTACATTTTTACGCCGAATTTCTCCTCGAGAGTTTTCGCGTAAGGGGGAATGCGTTTCATGCTTTCGTCCGGCAAATCGGGGCTGCCGCCTTTGAAGGCCGCGACGATTTTGGCGCCGGGGATGTGGTTTTTTTCCGATGGATCATTCAAGCGTTTGGTGAATTCGACGGTGTGCGACGTATCCAGTCCAATCATGCCGATGCGCAAATCATCGGCCTTGGTAAATGAAGGCAGGGAAAGAAAAAGAACGGCGGCCAGGCTGATGGAACGAAAAGTCATTCACGCTTATATGCTACGAGAGCGGGAGCCGGGCAAGCGCAAACATTGGCGTAATTTTGCAAACAAAACAGTGGGCGTGCATTGCCGCCCCCTATTTGCTTAAATCGCGCACGATGAATGTTTTGGTCATAGGTTCGGGCGGACGTGAACACGCCCTCGTCTGGAAGCTGGCGCAGTCGCCGCATCTCAAAAAGATGTGGTGCGTGCCCGGCAATGCCGGCATCGCCCTCGAACCGAAATGCCAGCTCGAACCGATTTCCGCCGATGACTTGCCGGGACTGCTGGCCTTTGCGCAAAAAAATAAACCCGACCTCACCGTCGTTGGTCCCGACAACCCGTTGGCCTTGGGCGTGGTGGACCTCTTCCAAAAAAACGGCCTTCGCATTTGGGGCCCAAACCAAAAGGCTGCCCAATTCGAATCCTCCAAAGCTTTCTCCCAGCATTTTATGGAGAAATACGGAATTCCCACCGCGCAATCTGGAACTTTTTCGGAAGCAAAACCCGCCAGGGATTTCGCCGTTTCCCTGCAAGGCCGTTGCGCGGTGAAGGCCGACGGCCTCGCCCTCGGCAAAGGCGTTTTGATTTGCAGCTCGGTGGCCGAGGCGAATGCGGCGATTGATGAAATGTTGAGCGGAAAATTCGGCGCGGCTGGGAAAACGGTGGTCATCCAGGAATTGCTCGAAGGCATGGAGATTTCGCTGCACGCCCTCTGCGACGGCACCACCGCTAAACTTTTCCCCACCGCGCAGGACCACAAGCGCATCGGCGAAGGCGACACCGGCCTGAACACCGGTGGCATGGGGACTTATTCACCGACGCCATTTTTGAGCGAAAGCGAACTGGCGAATGTCGGAAATAAAATTCTTGGCCCGTGGCTCAAAGGCTGCGCCGCCGAAGGCATAGATTTTCGCGGCATTTTGTATCCGGGCGTGATGTTGACGAAGCAAGGGCCAAAAGTGCTTGAGTTCAATGCCCGGTTTGGCGATCCGGAAACGCAGGTCTATTTGACTCGCCTGGAAAGCGATCTTCTGGAATTATTGGACGCCAGCGTGAACGGGACGCTGAGCCGCATGGAATTGCGCTGGCGGCCGGGGGCATCGGTTTGTGTGGTCATGGCCTCGGCTGGATATCCAGGATCTTACGCGAAGGGGAAAGTGATTCATGGCTTGGCCGAAGTCGGGGCTTTGGCGGACACGAAAGTTTTTCATGCCGGCACGGCGACGGCCAACGGCCAGGTGGTGACCAGCGGCGGACGGGTGCTGGGTGTGACCTCGTGGGGTGGCACTTTGGCCGAAGCTCAAGCAAAGGCTTACCAAGCCGTCGCAAAAATTGAGTTCGACGGCGCGCAAGTTCGGCGCGATATTGCCAGCAAGGCCTTGCCGAAGTGAGGAGTGCAGAGTGAAAAGTTACTTATGAAAATGACACTGCGGTTTTTATTTTGTTTTTTGCTGGCGCTGCGCGTCAGCGCGGCGACTGAGCCGCCCAAGTACGACGAGGTTTATAACCTCCTGCGCGCCCACCTGAGCAACGTCGCTTCCAACAACCTTGACCACGCATCGGTCAACGGCTTGCTCCAGCAATTAAAATCGCAGGCCATGCTGGTGGATGATTCCGCTTCCAACACCCCGGCTGCGGCTTTGGGCAAATCAATCGTCTATGATGATTCCTACGCGTATTTTCAACTGGGCAAAGTCGAGGGCGATGTGGCTGGCAAATTGACTGCCGCCTACGGGCAATTGGCGCAAACGAACAAGGCGAAGATCAAGGGCGTGGTACTGGATCTGCGGTTTGCCTCGGGCCTGGACTACGCGGCGGCGTCAGCGGCGGCGGATTGTTTTTTGAGCTCCAGCCAGCCTTTGCTTGACTGGGGCGCGGGTTGGTCCCATGCCACTCCCAAGACCAATGCCATTGCCGTGCCGGTGACGGTGCTGGTCAACGGGCAGACCTCTGGAGCAGCCGAGGCTTTGGCGGCGGTCTTGCGCGACGCCAGCGATGCCTTGTTGATCGGCCAGGCGAGCGCCGGACAGGCGAGTGTTTACAGCGAATTTCCCTTGAGCAACGGCGAAAAATTGCGCATCGCCACCGCCCAGGTGAAATCAGCCAATGGCAAAACGTTGACCGAGCCGTTGCCCGCCGACATCAAGGTGGAAGTGAGCTCGTCCGATGAAAAAGCATGGCAAACGGACGCCTACAAAGAATTGCATCTGGCCGAAGCCGCGAAAAAGGAAGGCTCAAAAACAAATTCAATTTCCAACACCGCCACCAATCGTCTCTCCTCGCGCCGTTACAACGAAGCCACGCTGGTGCGTGAACGGCTCAATGGCATTGATCCAAATGACGAGGATGAATTGCCGATGATCAAGTCGAAAGACGAGTTCGACCACCCGGTGATCGCTGACCCGGCCTTGGCACGGGCCATGGATTTATTGAAAGGGCTGGCGGTGGCGGCGAAAAGCAAAGGGTGAACGAAGGCAAGCGGAGAATTAATTAACGCCCCATAATTTATTCCGCATTTTCGCAAAAAAAATCGCCATAACAATTGTGATGACATGGTAAAGTAGCACGCGAAGAGCAACGCTTTTAAAACGTCCTCCTCTTGACGCCCGCGATAAAATCCAACCGACGACAGGATAGTAAAACAATGCCGTAATCAGGTCGGGATAATCAGCGGCACCCAAGGAATCATAGGAATGTTGGGCCTGTCGAAGAAACATAACCACCAACGCTTGGGGACAGACCAGCCAAATAAAGGATTGTTGCCAAAGCAAACCAAGAACGCAAACCGGAGCCATAACGATCCCGGCGATAATCGGCAGCTTGGTTCTCATCGGTCTTTGGGTTGCTGTGAACGGACGTGAAAACCGATTTCAGGTTTGGGCGGCAGGGGTGGTGGTTCCAACAACGGGCGAAGTTTTTGATAAATATCGCGCAAGGCCGAATCGTGCAGCAGAAGGGACTTATCAATTTCAGCCAGACGCTTGAGGATGGCGGCATTGGCGGCGAGATCTTCGCGCATTTTGATGAATGCTCGAATAATGTAGATGCTCATGCTCACGGCGCGCGGACTGTTGATGACCGTGGAAGCCATAAGAGCGCCATGTTCGGAGAAAACGTAAGGCAGATATTTGCGGTGCTGTCCGCGACCGGTCTTTAAGGTGCCAATTTGGCGCCTTAAAGACGCAACCTCTTGCGGCTCAAGGATAAATACAAACTCTTCTGGAAACCGTTCTGCATTCCTTTTGACCGCGCGATTAAGCGCCTTGGTTTCAACGCCGTAAATCGCCGCCAAATCGCTATCAAGCAAAACCGGACGATTACGGATGGTCAAAATGCGCGGTTCGCTGGCAGGCGCAGAGGAAGATTTGGTTGTTACTGCTTGATCCATGCGAAAACCTTACGATGTCAAATAGGGCATTGGCCAGAATTTTTTTCAATGCCGCTCTGACGGAATCTGCTTCGACTGAGCCGCGAAATCAGATCGGCTGCGAGTCGTACTCGGTATCCCATTTTTTTGGCGAGTGGGACACATGGCGTGGGAGGTCGCTGATTCTGGCAAGGGAAGGCGGATAGATTTTTCTTTTCGCCACCGGTTGAAGTGGTGTACATCTTCTCCACCATGAATTCCAAGCCACGCCATTCCGCCATCAGCAGGAGACATTTTATCGCTTTAGCCAGCGCCGCCGCCGTGGCGCCCACCATCATTCCTGCCAGCGCCTTGGGCAAGGACAAACGGCCTTCACCGTCCAATCGCATCACCATGGGGGTCGTCGGTTGGGGCATGATGGGGCCCGGCAATACCGCCGCCTTTTTGAAAGAGAACGATTGCCAGGTCGTCGCCGCCTGCGATCTTGATTCCATCCCCTTGCAGAAAGCCGTGGACACCATCAACAACCATTACGGCAACAAGGACTGCGCCGCCTACCACGATTACCGCAAAATGATGGCGCGCGACGACATTGATGCCGTCATGCTCGCCGTCCCCGACCATTGGCATGCCCTCACCGCCGTCGAAGCCTGCCGCCAGGGCAAAGACGTTTACGGCGAAAAGCCGCTCGCCCGCACCATCGCGGAGCAACAGGCCATCGTCGAAGCCGTGCATGATTACAAACGCGTTTGGCAAACCGGTTCCTGGCAGCGTTCCGGCTCCCATTTCCGCAAAGCGGCGGAAATCGTCCGCAACGATTTGATCGGCAAAGTGACCCACGTCGAAGTCGGTCTGCCCGGCGGCCATGTGGATTTCAAGAAGACCGGCGACCATATGACTCCGACCGCGCCGCCCAAAAACCTTGATTACAATATGTGGCTCGGGCCGTCGCAAATGATGCCGTATATCGAAGGCCGCGTGCACATGAACTGGCGCTGGAACTACAATACCGGCGGCGGCCAATTGCTTGACTGGGTCGGCCACCATGTGGACATCGCCCATTGGGGCATGAATTTTGACGACGCCGGTCCGTACGAAGTCGAAGGCCATGGCGAATTCCCGGCCAAAGACGCCGTCTGGAACACCGCCACCAAATACCGCATCAACCTGAAGTATCCTCACGACATCACCATGACCATTGCTGGCGGCCATCCTGACATCAAGATGGGCACCAAATGGTACGGCACGAACGGCTGGGTCTGGGTGGATCGCGGTGGCTTCGATTGCTCCAATCCCGACTGGAAAAAAGGCGACGACCTCGCCGACGATCTGGCCAAAGTCCGGCTGTATCGTTCGGACGAGCATCACCGCAATTTTCTTGACTGCGTCAAATCGCGCAAGCCGACGGTCACGCCGGTCAAGACCGCGCACCATTCGTCCATTCCCGGACACCTCGGTTTGATCTCCATGCTGGTCAACCGGAAGATCCAATGGAACCACCTGGATGAAACGATTTACAAGGACAAGGAAGCGAGTAAATTATTGACTCGCGATTACCGCGATCCTTGGTCGCTTTATAAGAATAATATCTTCGAGTAAATCATGACTGCCTCACGTCCGTTTTCGCGCCGGGAATTCCTGGCCACCACTGCTGCCGCTTTGGCCGGCAGCAGTTTGAGTTTTGCCGCCGATGCCCCGGCGGCATCGGAACCGATCATTGATATCCATCAACACACCCATTACGGCGGCAAGCGGGACAAGAATTGGAATTACGTCAGCGGCGCGCGCACCGATGAAGAACTGGTCGCGCATCAGCGCAAGATGGGGATCACCAAAACGATTCTGCTGCCCTCCGGACGTCCGCTCATCCGGCCTTCCACCCATGAGGGCCGCTCCAACGGCTTGGAAAGCACCTGCACGGCCAATGATGCCTGCATGGCCCTGGCCAAACAGTTTCCGAAAGAATTTGTTTTTGGCGCGAATGAAGTGCCGGACATCGCGGAAGCGCCCAGCGTGATTGAAAAATATCTTAAAATGGGCGCTGTCGTCATAGCCGAACAAAAATTCGGCGTGGAATGTGATTCACCGGAAATGCAGCGTCTCTATCAGATGGCCGCAGACTACAATGTGCCGATTCTGATGCACTGGCAGGTGGGCAGTTACAATTACGGCTTCCCGCATTTTTATAAAATGCTGGAAAAATATCCGAAGACGAATTTCCTCGGCCACGCGCAGACCTTTTGGGCCAACATAGATAAGGCCAACGTGGACGATCCGAAGAATCTTTATCCCAAAGGCAAGATCACGCCCGGCGGGATAACGGACCGTTACCTTTCCGATTATCCCAACATGTACGGCGACCTCTCCGCCGGTTCATGCAACAACTCGATCAAACGCGACCCGGAACATGCCCGCGCTTTTTGGGATCGCCACCAGGACAAATTGCTTTTCGGCAGCGATTGTGCGGACTCGGTTGGGGTGGGGGAGGAATGTACCGGGGCCTCGACGATTGGGTTGATCCGAAAACTAGCCTCAAGCAAAGCCATCGAGCGCAAATTGCTTTACGGAAACGCGAAGAAGCTGTTTCGACTTTAATGGTTTTATGAAAACGGTAACAGTCACGGAGTTGCGTTATAAGTTTCGTGTGGTGGGAGCGCTGCTCCGCGATGGCAATGAAGTAGTGTTGACCAAGCGCGGCAAACCAATTGCCCGAATCGCTTCCGTGCTTAATCCAACTGTGCAGAAATTTATGAAGCCGGACTTTATGGCGCAATTAAAAGAGATTTTGGGAGATCGAATTTTCTCAGCTAAAGAGATAGCCGAGATGCGCACAACGTAATCGGAAGGCGAGTGCGGGTGGCCGCCTCTTAAGGTGCTCGAGGAAGTTTTTAACGTGGTTGATCAAACTTGCCCAACAAACAGATGAAAGTTAGGCCGTTAATCAAATTGGCCGATTTTAAAATTCCAGTTTGCAAAGGAATGAAAAATAAAAAGTGCCCTTGGTGCGGACGGGAGAATGGGGAAGAACTCATGCGTTGTGCGGGATGCGGAACGGAGTTGCCAGTGCCGCCAAAGCCGCCGGTTGCTTCCCCATTGCCTACGCCCAAGTTTTTGAATCTATCGGCCATAAGCGAAGTCATTATCCGCGAAGAAGGATTTCCATATCCGAATTGGGGAAAGATTTTGGAGCAGATTGAACTTAATGTGCCGCAGGAGAAGCGGGAGGAGGCCATTAATGAAGCGGCCCGCCAGTGGCTGGAGTTGTTGCGTGGCACCTGCGGTGAAAATTATTTTTTGGATGAATCCCGAAACTTCTTTGTCGTTTCGTGCCGGGAGAAGGAAGTGCGGAAGAATATTTCTAAGGTTGCAGAAGATGCCTGGATAAAAATTCAAAACGCCCTGGCCGGCTTAAACCGGCCCAAGACCTCCGGCAAGCGGGTTCTTTTGCTCTTTGATCAAACCGACGATTATTACCGCTACATTTCTCATTTTTATCCGGAAGGAAGCCACAAGCTAAACGGCGGAGTTTTTCTGAAAGAGGGCTATGGCCATATTGCCATTCCCTCAGAAGGGATGCGAACCTTCGGTCGTACTTTGGCGCACGAGCTGGCGCATAATGCGCTTTTTGGATTGCCCGTGCCACTATGGCTGAACGAGGGAGTGGCCATGAGATTTGAAACCGTGGTGGCTGGGCAAAGCCGAACTTACCGGGACACAGATTTGATTGATGATCATCGTCAATACTGGACGACGCAGAGCATACAGGGTTTTTGGCAGGGGGCGACTTTCTCATCTCCTGAACATTCAAAATTAGCGTATAGTCTGGCCAATATTCTGGTCGGATTGATCATCGAAGACAGATTGGACTTTAAGACCTTTTTACAAAACGCCCACTTTTCTGACAACGGTTCTGCGGCTGCGATTAAATACCTGGGCCGGAGTTTAGGAACTGTCGCCGGAATATTTTTAGGGCCGGGCGATTGGGAGCCAAAACTGGTCGAACCTGCGGCCAAAACAGACGCATCAAAAACCCAAGACGCGCTGTGAGTGGAGCGCGGGCGTATGTCACATCTCACCGCGCTTTCGGCACGGACAAAGTAAAATCCTGGTTGGAATCCTGCCCGGCAACCACGCTGATATTGTTGGTGACAGAACCGGCTTTCAGGTGGGTGGCGACGAGGGTGTAATTGCCGGGCGGGACGTTGGAGATGCGAAAATTACCGTTGGTGTCGGTGACAGCGAAGCATGGATTATCCAGCACGGCGACGTGAGCCAGCATCCATTCGTGGACGTTGCAGAAGATTTTGACCATGACCTCTTTTTGGGTGATTTTCCTGGTGAACGTTGTTTTGTCCACCATGTTTTTATGAGGCTGGCCAAAATTAAATTCCTGGTTTCCATCCACGCGCGGAAGAGCACGGACATTATGCAACATGGCGTCGGAGTTTTTGAAGCTGACGGTTTGACCGATCATGACCGCGCTGACATAGGGTTCGAAGAAACAATCTTTTTGGTTTAATTCGATGGGAGCGGGCACGGGAAATTTTATATTTTCCAAACCTTTCGAAATATAGACCACGACATTGGCCAATCCGCCATCATCAGCTACCAAGTAACGATGGGTCGTTTCGCCGTTGGGATGCAATCTCCCGCAAACCTCGTCGAAACGAATGGTGATTTCAGACGGTGGGGTGCCCTTGAGAAAAACTTTTCCGCTGATGGAACCGGAGGAGTAACCCCCTGTTTCAAAACCTCCGACCGCGAGCGCGACCGGAACAGGAACTTGTTCGACGACGGGAGCAGGGGCTGATCCGGCCGGACGTTTAGGCGGTGGATCAATCGGGCCACGGGGCAACGGCGGAGGCGGCTGCTCGGCGGCGTAATGAGCCGGACGAGGTCGCTTGATTGGAATATATGAGTCTGATTGTGCTGATTGATCTGGGCCGGAAGGAGCAGGGGATGTCGTCGGAGATGCGGGCGGCGCTGGCGGGGGCATTTGAGTTGCTTGCCGCCACAGAAGTATTCCGACGATCACGACACACCAGAAACACGAGACGATGATAGCGGTGGTGAATTTCCCGCCGGACGCTGGTTTTGGCGCATTGTTTGACATGTGACCAAGGATGGAACAATGGTTTGGACGAATAGTTGCGGAAATGTTTCATGTTATTTGTCTGGGGTGCGACCGTCCCGGTCGCAGAAGCGTAAAACAGACCGAGCGCTAGCTTGATCCGAAGCTTTTTGGCGAATCACGCCTTTGCGACCGGGACGGTCGCACCCCAAAAATTGACTATTGACCCATCCGCCCGGGATTGCTACTTTCTGCCTCCAGATGAAATACAGTAGCAATGCGTTTCTGGTAGTTCGCGTCGTCGTCGTTGACTGACGCGGCCTGATGCATTGCAGACTGGCAGGCCGCCCGCGGTTCCTCAACTGGAACGCGGGTTTTTATTTATGCGACATACCATATCAGTGCTGGTGGAAAACAAGTTCGGCGTGCTTACGCGCGTGGCCGGCCTCTTTAGCGGTCGCGGCTACAACATTGACACGCTCAATGTGGCCCCGACCCAGGATGCCAATACCTCGCGCATGACCATCGTCACCATTGGCGACGATGCCACGCTCGACCAGATCGTCAAACAGCTCAACAAGCTGGTGGATGTGCTGGAAGTGCATAATTACCGCGAAAGCGAATTCATTGATCGCGAACTCGTACTCATCCGCGTCGCCGTGGATGCCAAGTCGCGCGCGGAAATCATGCAGATCACCGATATTTTCCGCGCCAAAATCGTGGATGTCCAGCCCAAGACCCTGACCATCGAAATCACCGGCAACGAAAGCAAGGTCGAGAAATTCCTCAACCTGATGAAGACTTTCGGCGTGCTGGAATTGACCCGCACCGGCAAGATTGCCCTTGCCAGAAAGTAATTTTCTCTCAACTCTCAACGTTCAACTATTAATTAAAATCATATGCCTGCAAAAGTTTATACGGATAAAGACGCGGACCTGAAGGTTCTGAAAAATAAAACTCTGGCCGTCCTCGGCTTCGGCTCCCAAGGCCATGCCCACGCCCTTAACCTCAAGGAAAGCGGCTGCAAAGTCATCATCGGCCTCTACGAAGGCAGCAAATCCATCGCGGTCGCCCGCGAAAAAGGCTTCCAGGTTTACAGCACCGCCGAAGCCGTCCGCCGAGCGGATGTGATCTTTGTCGCCATCCCCGACACCAAGCAAGCCAAGGCTTACAAGCAGGACATCGAACCGAACCTGACCGCTGGCAAAACGCTGTTGTTCTCGCACGGCTTCGCCATTCATTTCAAGACCGTCGTCCCGCCGAAGAATGTGAACGTCATTCTGGTCGCGCCGAAAGGCCCTGGCCACATCGTCCGCCGCCAGTTCCTGGAAGGCAAAGGCGTGCCGGCGTTGATCGGCATCTACCAAAACCCCGGCAAAGACGCCAAGAAGATCGCTTTGGCCTGGGCCAAGGGCGTCGGCGGCACCCGCGCGGGCGTGATCGAAACCACCTTCAAGGAAGAAACCGAAACTGATTTGTTCGGCGAACAAACTGTCCTGTGCGGCGGCGCTTCGGCGTTGATTCAGGCCGGTTACGAAACCTTGGTCGAAGCCGGTTATCAGCCGGAAATGGCTTACTTCGAATGTTTGCACGAATTGAAGCTGATCGTTGATCTCATGAACGAATCCGGTATCAGCGGCATGCGCTTTTCCATCTCGGAAACCGCCAAGTGGGGTGACGTCAGCGTCGGCCCGAAGATCATTGATGCGGGCGTGAAGAAACGCATGAAGACCGCGCTCAAAGAGATCCAGAACGGCAAATTTGCCCGGGGCTGGGTCGCGGAATACAACGGCGGCTACAAGAAGTACAACGCGCTCCTCAAGAAGGGCGAAAAACACTCCATCGAACAAGTCGGCTCGCGTCTGCGCGGCCTGATGCCGTGGATGAAAAAGCGTTCCGTCAAAGGCGCGCAAGCTTCCTACTAAGATAATTTTATCGCACAGAGCGCCGTGGATAATATCCCGGCGCTCTTTTTGTTTTGATGGTTGCAACTTTATTTTAGGGGTGGTGTTCAATTGTGGAGTAAGTTATATTTAAGATATGAAATGCCGAGTAGCATGGGCTTGTGTTCTGGGGAGCGCTTTATTCGTGGCCCGGAGCCATGGGGGCGTTGCTGTGGGCGAAGATCCCGCCGTGATCGCCGGCAAGCGAGCCATCGCGAACGGGCCTTACTCCGATACGAATTCCGACGAGGCCAAGCTGGCCCAAGCAACCATTGATGCTGCCAAATCGGACGTGGCGCCGGAAAATGAACCGGTGGCAGGCAACGAATCGGTGGCCGCAGAAAAAACCGAACCGGCCGATCCAAACGCTGATCCCAATGCCGATCCTAACGCGACTCCCCCGGAAAATGCCAATCCGTACGACATCATCATTGACCGGAATGTTTTCCGATTGAACGCGCCGCCGCCGCCGCCGCCGCCCGAGCAGCCTAAAATTGACCTGCCCACCATCAAAATTTCAGGATTTTCAGATTCCGGCGGGATGACCACGGCGTTTTTTGCGACGGTGCCGAAGGATCCGAAGGAACCAGTCACTTATTTTGCCTTGAGTGATAAGGTCAAGCAGGTCGGCATTTTGGAATTGGTCAGAATTCATCCCGGCCAGGAAGAAGTGGATGTGCTAATTAACGGCACCCCGACGACCCTCTCGATCAAAAGCAACAGTTTTGTGCAGGCCATCCCCGCGTCGCCCAAACCCGGCATGCCGCCGTTGCCGGGGATGAACCCGCGAAGTGTCCCAATGCCTAATCCGAATGCCGGCGTTTCCAGCCAGCCGGCACCTTCCGCTGCCGTCATCGCGGGGCAGAATCCCGCCGACCCCAATCAATATGCGCGCCGGGGCGGTGCCGTGATGGTCGGTGGAGGGAACGCTTTTAATAATGGTTTTTCGCCCAATGGCGTGCCCGGAGCCAGCGGGGTTACGGTCGGTGGCGGCCAGGTCAACAATACTGCCCCCCAAATCAACGTTCCCGGTGGTCAACCAAACATTCCCATTCCTTCCCGGATCAATCGTATCCCGCCCTCTTACCCGCCGCGGGTTGACACGCCCGGCGGGGAAGGCAACGGCGGGCCGCCTCCGATTCCCGGGCAATGATACCGTGGCCTGAAAATTAACTGCGCAGGAACAATTCCGCCGCCCAATCGGCATAGCGCAAGCCTTGGCCGGTCAGTTGAAAACGGTCAGCGTCCAATTTGGCGTAACCGAGTTTGATCATCTGATTCATTTCCGCCGTCCATTCACCTTGTAAATCAAAACCAGTCCGTTGTTTGAATTCTACCAGTGGCCAGCCCGCATTCATGCGCAGGCCAAAGGCGGCCAGTTCGCCGGCGCGGGCGAGGGGCGCGAGATTTTCGCTGGATTCGATGGCGCGGAGTCCCTTTTCCAATTGTTCACAATAGAGAATGGTGTTCGACCAGTTTTTTGTCCGGACGCCCGCCACATAGCCAGCGGCGCTTGGGCCGAGTCCATAGAAGGAACCACCGCGCCAATAGTTGACATTATGGCGGCAGGCGCGATCCGGGATTTCACCAGTCACACCAGAACGATTGCGCGCGAAATTGGCGATTTCGTATTGCTGAAAACCATTGGCCGTGACGTGAGTCAGAAGTTCTTCATACATGGCGCAGGCCATGTCTTCATCCACCGCGAATTGGCCCGCCTGCAATTGTTCGTAAAGCTGCGTGTCTTCCTCGTAAATCACTTCGTAGGAGGAGAGATGCTCACTGCCCAGGGCGGTGGCTTCGGCGAGGGTGTTTTTCCATATCTCCATCGTTTGGCCGGGGATGGCAAACATCAGGTCAATATTGATGTTCTCAAAACCCGCCGCCCGCAGTGTGTCATACGACTTAAAAACCATTTCCCGCGAATGGATGCGACCGAGCCGATCCAACAAAGAAGGATCAAAGGATTGCACGCCCATAGAAATGCGGTTGACACCAGCCGAGCGCAATAGTTTGGCCTTGTCGAGCGAGACGGTGGCGGGATTGCATTCCACCGTCCACTCTTCCGCGCCGGTCAGATGCAAGCGGTGCATGGAGTTGAGAATGCGTTCCCATTGGCTGAGATTGAGCAGCGATGGTGTGCCGCCACCGAAGAAAATCGTGCGCGGTTTTAGATCACTTGCCACCAGTTCCATTTCCCGGATCAGCGCATCTACATAGCGATTGACCAACTCGCCGCTACTGGCCTCAGAATAAAAAGCACAGTAAGCGCATTTTTTGGCGCAGAACGGGACGTGGATATAGAGACTTTCGGTTGGCATGGCCAGGGGAAGCATAGGGGAAAAGCTCCAAATTCCAAGCTTGGATGTTGGTGCTTGGAA
>CAIYOY010000232.1 GCA_903927905.1 uncultured Verrucomicrobiales bacterium
ATTTAAGATCAACACCGAACCGACTTTTGTTTGCGGCACGCCGGTGGCCCTGACGTTGGTGTTAAAATACGATCAGACCACGACCACCAATTTCATCCAGCTTTCCTCCGGCATACTGGATGCGTCGGTCGCTTTTAACAATTCCACTCCCATCGCCATTCCTGACGGCGATTTGAACGGTATTTCCTCGCCGGTCGTCGTTTCCAATATCACCGGCACCGTCGGCAAGGTCACCGTTTCCCTCTTCATCACTCATCCGTTCGATCCGGATTTGGTCTTGCAATTGATCGGCCCGGATGGCACCACCGCGTTGCTTTCCGCCAATAACGGTTTTAATTTTGTCAGCGGCTTGATCGGTCAAAATTATGGCATCGGTTGCGGAGCGTGGACTACTTTTGATGATGACTCGAGCAAGTCCATCGTTCAAGCGACCCCGCCTTTCTTCGGAACCTTCCAACCGCAAACACCGCTGTCTGTCTTTAAATTCAAATCCGGCGGCAGCGTCAACGGCACCTGGCAATTGAAAGTGGTGGACGAATTTTTATTGGACACCGGCACGCTCCAGTGCTGGTCGCTCAATATTTCCCCGGAAAAATGCATTGATGGCGGCGGCGAGTGTCCCGGTTCCGATCTTTCCCTGCAGATGACCGGCACCCCGAACCCGGTCCTGGTCAGCAGCAATTTGATTTACACCATGACCATTTCCAACGCCGGCCCCAGCACCGCCCGGGGCGTGGTCATCAACCAGACCTTGCCGGCCAGCGTGTTTTACCTCTCGGCCAGCAACAGCCAGGGCACTACTTCCGTCTCTGGTAATCAGGTCAGTTGCAGCATGGGAACGCTGGCGGTCGGAGCCGCCGCCACGGTGGCGGTGACGGTCATTCCCACGACGCCCAGTCTGATTTTTTGCAGCGCGGTGGTGGGTTCCACCGGGCCTGATTTTATCCCCTCCAACAACACCGCCACGGTGACGACCATCGTGGCGACCCCGGCGGCTGATTTGGGCGTGACCATGACGGCTGCGCCCAATCCCGTTCTGGTCGGTGGAAATCTGACCTACACCATGACCGTCACCAACAATGGCCCGTTCACCGCCACGGGAGTGATCCTGACCAACATTCTTCCGCCCAACGTGAATCTTGTCTCCTCGACCACTACCCAGGGGTCGTTCACTAATGCGCCCAACTCCCTTCTGACTCTTTTAGGGGATGTTCAAGTGCGCAGCAATGTCGTGGTGACCATCGTCGTGCGGCCTACCGTTGTCGGCATTATTCCCGCCAGTGCGCAAGTGTCGGCCAATGCTTCGGAAGTGGATCCATTGCCCGCGAATAATTCGGCCTCGGTTGTCACCACCGTCAATCAGGCGGCTGATTTGGCTGTTTCGATCGTCAGCGCGCCGAATCCCGCCATCGTCGGCAGCAACATCACTTACACCGTGGTCGTGACCAACATTGGCCCGAATCAGGCCACGGGCACGATCTTGAACCAAAATTTGCCGGCCACCGCGACTTTGGTTTCCACGGCCTCGACTTCCGGCACCATCAATACCAATGTGGCGGGCAGCATTACTTGGAATATCGGTTCCCTGTCGAGCGGCGCAAGCGTCTTGATGACGGTCGTGGTTAAAGCTCCCGGCACGCCGGCCACCTTGACCACGCTGGCCACGGTTTCGTCCCAGCAGGGCGATCCCTTTATTAATAACAACTCGTTCACCGCGCAAACCGTCGTCTCTCTGCCGGTCATCACCATTGTGCCGGCAGGTGCCTTCCTGACTTCTGAGAGCTTCTCACCGCCCAACGGTTCCATTGAACCGGGCGAAACGGTGACGGTTCAATTGGGGTTGCAAAATGTCGGCAATATCCCGAGCACCAATCTGGTGGCCACCTTGCTGCCGTCCAATGGCGTCACCTTCCCGAGCTTGGCGCAGTCTTATGGGGTCTTGAGTCCGGGCGCGCCGCCGGTTTCCCAACCGTTTACCTTTACCGCCTCCGGCACCAACGGCGGAACCATTTCCGCCCTCGTGCAAGTTCAGGACGGCACGTTGAATTTGGGCACCAATGTCTTCTCCTTTGTTTTGCCCGTCGTCAAAACATTTTCCAACACCAATGTCATCACCATCCCGGATTCAGGCCCGGCCTCGCCCTATCCCTCGACCATTGTGGTTTCCAACGTGACCGGCTTTGTCGGCAAAGTGACCGTTAAACTGGCCAACATGACCCACACCTCGCCACCCGATGTGGATGCCCTCGTCGTTCATCCGATCAGCTCGCGCAATTCCATCCTGATGGCTAATGCCGGTCAGGTGAATAATACCGTGGGCATGCAAAATGTTTCCCTGACCTTCGATCGCACTGCGGCCACCGTCCTGCCGGCCTCCGGCCAGTTGGTCACTTCATCGTATCAACCGGCCAATTATGATGCCGCGCCCAATTTCCCGACCAACGCTCCGGCGGGTCCGTACCAAGCCAACATGAGCGTCTTTGAAGCCGCCAACCCCAACGGCACTTGGTCGTTGTTTGTGGTGGATGAAGCCGCCGGGGACCACGGCGTGATCAGCAACGGTTGGAGCATTGATGTCACCACCATCACCCCGGTCAATAAAGTCGCCGACCTCGCCGTCACCGGCGTCCTGGTCACGACCAATCAGATTTTGGCGGGCGATGTCATCACGTTCAATTACAGCGTGACGAACAACGGCCCGAATCCGGCGAACAATGTCACTTTGACCAACGTCCTGCCCAGCGGCTTGACCTTTGCCACAGTGACCGTGCCGCAGGGCAGTTACACCCGAAATGGACAAACCACGATTTGTAACCTCGGCGTATTGCCGGCGGGCAGCAATCTGACGGTGATCGTCACGGCCAATGTCACCGCCTACGGAACCCTGAACAATTCGCTGAGCGTCGGCGCGATTGAGATTGATCCCAACACCGCCAATAATTTCACGTCCGTTTCGGCTGTGGTCGGTCTGCCGCCAGCGGATTTGTCAGTGGCCCTCTCGACCCCGGCCAGCCCGCTCATCGTCGGCAGCAATGAAGTTTACACGCTGGTGGTGACCAACAGCGGGCCCAGCACCGCGTTGAATGCGGTCGGGACTTTCGGTTTGGGTGGCCTGAGTTTTGTTTCCGCCATTCCTTCCCAGGGTAATTGCGTGAACACCAACGGATCAGTCAAATGCAATTTCGGCAATATCGCCAACGGAACCATTGCCACCGTGGTCGTGACGGTGGTTCCAACCGCGCCTGGCACCGTGACCAACACATGGTCGGTGGTCACCGGTTCCAATGATACCAATGCGGCCAACAACTCCGTGACGGCAATCTTGCCGGTGTCGCTGCCGTTGCCGGTGGTGGTGATTTCGGGAGTTTCGTTGGTGTCCGAAAGTTTTTCACCGCACAATGGCGCGATCGATTCCGGCGAAACCGTGACGGTGGCGTTCAAGTTGTCCAATAACGGCGCGGCTCCGACCACCAATCTCGTCGCCACCTTGCAGTCGGTGGGCGGAATCACGCCGATCACCACGATTGGTTCTTATCATGTCATCAATCCGGGGGCTTCCGGCACGCAATCGTTTAATTTTTCGGCCAGCGGCGCGCCGGGCGCAACGCTTTCGGCGGTCTTGGCGCTGAATGACAACGCTTATTTTCTGGGTTATGTCACCAACACCTTTATCATTCCGTCCACCGGCAGCTTCGGCGGCTCGGCGGCCATCACCATCCCGGATAACGGCCCGGCTTCACCTTATCCTTCCAGCATTCTCGTGACCAATATGTCCGGTTTGATCAGTAAAGTGGTGGTCACCTTCACCAATCTTTCCCACACTTTCCCGGATGATATTGACGCCATCCTGGTCAGTCCGGCCGGGAAAAGCGTGGTCTTGATCTCCGATTGCGGCGGCGCGCACAGCATCAGCAACGTCACCCTGACCTTCAGCGATGCCGCCACCCAATCACTGCCGGACAATGGCCAAATTGTTTCCGGCACGTTCAAGCCGACGGATTTTGAACCCGGTGATGTTTTCCCCGGTGTGGTCGGTCCGCCCAGCGGCACGACGATGAGCGCGTTCAACGGCACCGATGGCAACGGAGTATGGTCGCTCTATATCGTGGACGATACCCGGGGTGATGCCGGGTCGGTGGCCGGTGGTTGGGGCCTGCAATTGACCGCGGTTAACCCGGTCAATCCGGCGGCTAATCTGTCCGTCAGCATGACCGATTCGCCTGATCCGCTTTATGCCGGTAATTACCTTAACTATGTGATCACCGCCGCCAATTCCGGCCCAGCCGCCGCCGCCAATGCGGTGTTGACTGATACGTTGCCCGCTGGCGCGGTTCTGGTCTCGGCCAGTCTTTCACAAGGGACGGCCAATACCAACGTCTCCGGCGCGGTGACTTGCAACTTCGGGACCGTGAACAACGCGTCTGTTGCCACGGCTGTCATCCGTGTTCTTGCCCGGCAGCCCGGCACAGTGACCAACGCCGCCGCCGTCGCCACCGACAGCACGGATTTGAACCTTGCGGATAATACGGCCATCGCCACCACCGTCGTCCTGGATCCGCCTTCGGCCTCTTTGCAGGCCGCGTCCATCAACAACGGATTGCGCCTGACCCTGCTCGGCCAACCGGGGCAAAGTTATTCCGTCCAGGTTTCCACCAACTTGACCACCTGGACGTCGGTCAGCACCAATACGGCGACGGCCAACGGCATCTTTGTTTATATTGACAACGGCCCGGTGAATGTTGGCCGCCGATTCTATCGGGCCATGCGCGTGCCCCAATAAATCCGGAACTTGAAACTCATCGGCTTAACCGGCGGGATTGGCATGGGCAAATCCACGGTGGGCGAAATGTTGCGCCAGCGCGGGCTTCCCGTCGTGGACACCGATACCCTGGCCCGGCAACTCGTCCAGCCCGGCCAGCCTGCGTTGGCCCAAATCCAAAAATCTTTCGGCGCTACCATCGTTGATGCCCAGGGAAAGCTTCGCCGCGAAGAACTGGCCCGCCGGATTTTTGCCGATGCCGATGCCCGGCACGAACTCGAAGCCATCCTGCACCCGCGCATCCGCGAGGCCTGGCAGGCCGAAGTGGCCCGATGGCGCGCCGCCGGGGTGGGGTGCGCGGTGGTGATCATCCCGCTGCTTTTTGAAACCAAGGCCGCGCCGTTGTTTGATGCCATTGTGTGTGTCGCTTGCTCCATGCCCACGCAAATGCAGCGTCTCTACGAGCGCGGCTGGAGCGCCTCCCAAATCCGGCAGCGGTTGGAAGCACAATGGCCCACCGATAAAAAAATCACGCTCTCGAATTACGTTATCTGGACCGATGTGCCTCCCGACATCACGAATGTGCAGCTTGAGCGCGTCGTAAAATAAATCTATGTCCAAACCCATCGCCTCCGCCTCCCATCGCAAAACGAACGACGTGATCTTTGCGCTCATCGCGGCGCGATTGACGCCGGACGCGCGGGTGGTGGATTTCGGCGCCGGTCGCGGCCACATGGCGCAGCGCGTGGGCAACTATTTTGCCGAACAGGGCCGGGTGCCCGCCGAACACGTCATTGCGTTTGAGATTGTGCCGGAATGTTTTCAATACGAGGAAGTCAAATGCCGGAAGATTGGCACAGATTCCCTCATCCCGGTGGAAAATTCCAGCCTCGATCTGGTCTATGCGATCGAAGTGCTGGAGCATACTCCACGCCCCTACGATTTTTTCCTCAATGCCTTCGCCGCGCTGAAGCCCGGCGGCACTTTGATTTTTTCCGTCCCCAATCTGCTGCACATGCAATCCAGACTCAGTTTTCTTTTCACCGGATTTGCCGAAATGTTCGGGCCACCCTCATCCCTCGAGAAAAACGCCGGTCGCATTTGCGGTCATATCATGCCGCTGAGCTATCCGTATTTTGTCTATGGTTTGAGAAAGGCCGGGTTCACCGGGATGGAGTTTTACGCGGATCGAATCAAACGCAGCTCCCGGGCCATGGCCTTGCTCTGCTATCCGTTGCTGCGCCTGGCCAGCAATCGCAGCAAGCGAAAGCTGCAACAATACGACGCAGAAGTCTGGACGGAGAATCATGCGCTGGTGGATCGGATCAACCGACTCGATGTGCTCAGCTCCCGCAGCTGCATCGTGGTGGCGCAAAAGCCGGCCAAATGATTTTTTGTTTTATTGGCATTCCGGACAGAGTCCGAAAAATTCCAGCTTGTGGGTCACGGCCTTGAAACCGTTTCGATCGGCGATTTGCTTTTCCAGTTTGTGCGGAAAACAATCCTCGATCTCCACCACTTCCGCGCAACCGGTGCAGATCAGATGATGATGATGCCCGGCGGCGCCGGCGGCGACCAATTCATAACGCGCCACGCCATCGCCGAAATCATACCGCTGCACCATCGCCATGTTTTCCAAGAGATGCAACGAACGATAAATCGTGGCCAGATCACATTCCCCTTTGGGCAATCGTGAAAAAATTTCTTTGTTGGTCAGCGGATGGGGGTGTTGCCGCAATATATTCAGGATCGCTTGACGCGGTCCGGTCACCTTGCGCGCTTTTTGCCGCAATTGCCTGGTTAATTCCGGCAACGCCACCTGTTTGTCATGATGGTGGGAATGTTTCATCGCTAACCCATGAAGACGGTCAAAAATCCGAGTCCGGTCCCAGCGATGATCGCCGCCAGCTTGACGATATGAATGCGATGCCCCTCTTCCGTTTCAAACAAAATGGTGGTGGCACTGTGCATGAAAATGCCGATGACCACCGCCATCAATTCCCGCGAATGATGCGCCAGGAAAGTATGTCCGCTGATCAACATTCCCAATGGCGCCATCGCGGCAAACAGCGCCAGCCCGCCCAGCGCCGAACTTTTTTTCAGTCCGCTGTGCAACAACATGCCGAGCAGTGCGATGGAGACGGGATAATTGTGCAGCACAATGCTCCACAACAACAATCGGCGCGAAGCTGGGTCATGGTAGCCTTCGCCGTTGCCCAGGGCCATCGCTTCGATCAGCGCATGAAGACATAGCCCGGCCATGATTCCCACCGGCAGTCCGCCATGGATATGATGAGCGTGTCCGTGCTCGATCCCTTTGGAAATGCTCTCCAACGCCACCTGCACGTAAAAACCGGCCAAAATAAGAATGCCGATCCAGGTGAAATCGCCGTGGCCTGTTTCATACAATTCCGGCAACAGATGGAGAAACGTCAGGCTGAGCAGGAAGGCACCGGTGAAGGCATTGAGCAGTTTGATGTGGCGCGGTTGATCCAGCTTGAGCCAGAAAACACTCAGCGCCCCCAGCGCGATGCTCGACATTAAAAGCAGATAATCCATGTGTTCAGTTCATTATTTTATAAATGCAAATCGTTTGCAATTAAAAATTACGGGAGGGGCGTTGCCGGGGTGCGATTAAAAATGATGGTCAATATCGTTTGGACGGACGAGCAGCGGACGGAGCGCGCCTGTGAGGCGCAGCACTTCGCTCCGAAGGAGGTGGTAGAATTTTAAGATTCTTTTCGCGGGCCACGCGCTGCGCCTCACAGAGGCGCGCTCCGTTAGAACTGATCATCACTTTTGTTCGCACCCGGGGTCAGTGTAATCTTTACAGGGCGGTGTGGCCTGCTATGGTCGGGGGCATGACGATCCGAAATATTTTTCCGACGGGGGCGATGGTTCTTTTTCTCACCGCGTTCTGTTCCCACGCTGCACCCGCCCACAATCCGATTCTGCCCCGACCCCAGGAGATCAACTATGGTGAAGGCTCGCTCGGGTTGTATGGTCTCTCCATTCGATTTGCCTCCACGCCGACCGCTGAAGACCGTTTTGCGGCGGAACAATTGTCCGCGCGGCTCGTGGCGATCATGCAAACACCGGTTACCATCGAAAACTCCATCGCAACCGGGCAGGGGATTGTGCTTAGGCGCACGGGCACTCGATCAGAATTGCCGGGGGACAAGGAAACGGTTGGACCTGATTCGCGGGAGTCTTACCGGATTCGCATCACCAAGGAGAATGTGGAGATCCTTGCGCCGTCCTCGGCCGGATTGTTTTACGGAGTCCAGACTTTGCTGCAAATGGTCGAAGGGCAGGGGCACGAAGCAAAGTTGCCGGTGGCCCAAATCCACGACTGGCCGACGCTGGCTTATCGCGGAGTGATGATAGATTTCAGCGAGGGCGAATTGCTCCGCGTCGCGGAAGTCGAACGGCAAATTGATCTCATGGCCCGGTTCAAAGCCAATCAGTATTATTTTTACACCGAGGCCAGCATCGAATTTGAAGGTTATGAAGTGGTCAATCCCAACGGCCGCTATTCCCGCGAAGAAGTCCGCCATGTGATTGACTATGCGCGTCAACGGCATATTGATGTGGTTCCCTGCATGGAGCTTTACGGTCACATGCATAATTTGTTCCGGTTTGAAAAATTTGCCGACCTTGGTCTGCCGCGTTATGGCGGGGAATTTGATCCGCGCAATCCACGCATGTATGAGGTGATGGACAATTGGATCGAACAAACGACGAAGCTTTTTCCCAGCCCTTGGTATCATGTCGGCTTTGACGAGCCATGGTCGCTCGGCAAAATTGGCCTCGTTCCCGGGAAGGATCCGTTCAAAGGCTTTATGGATGTCCTGGCGCATGTTTCTGAAAAAGCCAAGAGCCACGGTAAACGCGTCATGTTTTGGGCGGACATAGATCAGGGAGCCAGTACTCTTTCCAATCATCCAGAGCTGATTAAAGACATCCCGCCTGGAACCATCGCGGTGCCGTGGATTTACGAAGTCAGGACCAATTACACGCCCTTTGTCGAGCCGCTGGCCAAACAGGATGTTCCCACCATCGTCGCGCCGGGTGTGTGGAATTGGAACGAACTATTCCCGGATTTTCACCGGTCGTTTTTTAACATCAATGGATTGACCGCCACGGGAAAAAAATATCACACACTTGGGATGCTAAACACCACCTGGACGGACAGCCGGCAAACCATTTATCGACTGACCTGGCCGGGCTTGGCCTTCGGGGCGGCGGCGGCCTGGCAATCCGGGCCGGTGGAGACGAATTCGTTTTTCAGCGACTATTGCGCGGCGGTTTATCCACCGGCGGTGGCGACGGAAATCGCGCCCGCCCTCGAAGAATTATCCACGGTGGAAGAAATCTTCGAGGACGTTTTTAAAAACACAACACAGTCCGCCTTCTGGACCGATCCGTTGACGCCCGGCAATCTCAAGAAAATTCAAGCCCGCCGACAGGACGTGCGCCGGGCGCGTTTGCTGGCGGAAAGCGCCCAGGAACACATCCAGCGCGCTCTGCGGATCTCTTCCGACCCCTCGCTCAAATCGTTCCTTCTATCTGCGCGTTTATTTGACTATCTGGGGATGAAGAATCTTTACGCCGCCGAATGGGCCGATTATTTCCGCGAATTAAAAGGGAATCCGAAAAGGGAATTGGTTACCCTTTACATCGGCACCCAGATGAATTCCACCACCTATGGCATGTTGACTGACTTGCGGGAAATGATCAGCGAAATGCGCGAAGAATATCGCGCAGCCTGGCTGGATGAAGCCACGCCCTTCCGTTTGCAAAGCGCACTCTACCGTTGGGACGCCGAATGGACTTATTGGACGGCCGTCCAAAAGCTGGTGGTTCAGGAAGTGTTGCAGAATTGGAAAGAGGGCCAGCCGTTTCCGTCCATCGAGGTCATCCGCCCCAAAGCCAAAGGCCCGGCGGAATAGGCAGTCCTATAAAAATATGACAATCCATGACCGATCCCTTTTCCTTTTCTCCTTCACCGCGCCAGCGGCAAAAAAGCAAATTCCTATAATTTATGTCCTGTTGGCGCTCGTTTTTTGCGCTGCCCAAGCGTCGGCTCAAGATAAAATTCAGTGGCAACACGCATCGGCGTTTGAGATCGAGGGCATGGGTTGGGCCAAGACCGCTGGTCCCTTCGATCGGCTTCCAGACTCTGCCAAGGAGAAGGTGAATTCCACGGCGTGGAACGAGAGCAAGGAAAGTGCCGGGGTCGCCGTTCGATTCACCACCGACGCTGCGGCCGTGAGCGTTCGATGGTCCCTGACGAGCGCCTCTCTCGCCATGCCGCACATGGCCGCGACAGGATGCAGCGGCTTGGACCTCTACGCCCGCGCCGCCAATGGTCAATGGCGGTTCATGGGGAATTGCAGGCCAGGTAAACAGGAAGGCAATCAAGCCACGATTGAATTCCCCGACGGCGCAAAAGCCAAACGCGAATGCCTCTTATATTTGCCCGCGTATAACGGCACCAAGTCACTGGAAATCGGCACTTCCGGCGGCGGTCGGATCGAGAAGCCAGCCTCGCGTCCCCAAGGTCTGCGCAAGCCGGTGGTGGTTTATGGAACATCAATCACCCAGGGCGGATGCGCATCGCGGCCGGGCATGATCTGGACATCTATTCTCGGACGAATGCTCGACCGCCCCGTGATTAACCTGGGCTTCTCTTCCGCAGGCGACATGGCACCGCCCGTCGGCGAAGTGCTCGCCGAAATAGACGCCGTCGCGTACATTATTGACTGCACGTGGAACATGGGCACGGGCAAAGAGATGTTTCTCGATCACGTGACTAAGCTCGTGCAAGCGATTCGCAAATCACACCCTGTCACGCCGATCCTTTTCATGGGGCAATCTATGTTTCGCCCCGAGGCTCATCCGTCCGAAAGGACTCTCGATCAGGAGTTCGCCGTCCATAGTCTGCAAAAAAAGGGCGTCAAGGGACTGTTGATAGTCGCTCCAAATGACTTTATCGGCGATGACGGGGAAGGAACCGTGGACGGCGTCCATTACACGGACATCGGGATGCAACGACAAGCTCAAACCCTGTTTCCCGTAGTCTCGAAGGTCCTGGGCGTGAAAGGGTCATGAAAGAGTCCTATAATTGTGACACCTGCCCTGCCAGCAAAGGTTTTTTTGTAAGGAAAATCCGCAGTCAACAAATAGTCAGAAGAGCTCAGCCGTCCCTTCGGGACTCAGGTTTCTCGTCGCTTTTACCCGGCAATAAATTGCCGGGCTATTATCAAGTGTCCTTCCGGGACAAAGAGTGAAAGCCCTCGGACAAAAAAATCCCCGCAACACGGGTTGCGGGGATCGAGAGATTACTTCATCAACAGCATCTGGCGCGCGCGTTTGATCGAGCGATTCAGTTGCCGCTGGTAATGGGCCGGGAGGCCGGTGTATTTGCGCGGCAGAATGCGGCCCTGGTCGGTGACGAACTGGCGAAGCAGGGTGACGTTCTTGTAGTCCAGCGCGTCCACGGTGAAGTCGATTTTGGGCTTGGGCCGGGGCGTGCGGGATTCAGTCGTGGTCCCCTTGGTGCCACGGGCGCCGGGTTTTTCAGGATGTGTTTTACGAGGCATAAAAAATTATTTGATCTCCTTGTGAAGAGTATGGCGGCGGAGGAACTTGTTGTATTTTTTGACTTCAAGTTTTTCCGTTTTCAATTTCTTGTTGCGGGTCAGGGTGTAGCGGGAGGGGGACTTCCCTTCCTTGCGCGCTTCGGAGCATTCGATGGTGATGATTTCGCGGGCCATAAATTATTCTTTGTCTTTGGATTGTTTTTCTTCTGCTTCGTCTTCTTCCTCGATGTCATTGGCGCCGGTGCTGTCCACGGTGCCGAGCGCGCCGAGGCGGCGCTGGCGCAACGCGCCTTCGCGTTCCAACTGGCTTTGCGCCTCGACGGTGAAACGGGTCCAGGGAATGGCATCCAGCCGGCTCTTGGGAATCGCCTTGCCGGTCAATTCGCAAACGCCATAAACATTCTTCTCGATCCGTTTCAACGCTTCTTCGATCTCGTAAATCGCGTCTTGATCGGCCGAGAGCAGGCTCAGGGCGAAATCGCGGTCAAAATTATCGGTGCCCGAATCGGCCATGTGCAGGCTGTAATTGGACATCTCTTCGGCGGATTCTTTGGCCAAGCCGCTCATCTGATGCAGCAGGCGCTCGCGCAGATCGAGCAGGTTCTGGTAATACTTGGCCCATTCCGCTTTGACTTTGACCTGGCCATTGTACTTGTTGTTTTTGGTCGGAGCTTTGCCCGTGATGCCCAAAATGGAGGCTAACGTAGCCGAGGCAACAGACTTGCCGCCGCGCGCCGGTTTGGCCGCAGATTTTTTCGCCGCTACTTTCTTTTTCGTGACCATGATCTTCAAATAAAATCGTTAAATTCTCAAGAATCAGCTTAAACCCACTGAATTCGAGGGTGGGTGACTCTAACAAAGGTTTTGGAATTAGCTACTCTTTTTTTAAGAAAAAAAGCCCCGGTTTTTCCCCTGAATTCTGGCCGGGTGTGAGGCGGTTGAAACCCGGATTTTTTCCATCAACCCTTTTCGATCAAAGCGTAGGCATTATGGTTGTGAATGCTCTCAAAGTTCTCAGCCTCAACCTTATACCACGTGATGTCCCGGTGGGCGTTGAGCTTCAAGGCCACGTTTCGGACCAAGTCTTCCACAAAGACCGGGTTTTCGTAGGCCCGTTCGGTGACGGCCTTTTCGTCCTGCCGCTTGAGCAGGGAATATAATTCCGAACTGGCCGATGACTCGACCAGCGCGATCAAATCTTCGATCCAAATGGTTTTCTTCGACCGGATCTGGACAGTGACTTCGCCGCGTTGATTGTGCGCGCCATAGCGGCTGATCGCTTTGGAACAGGGGCAGAGCGTGGTGACGTTCGCTTTTACGGTCAGGACAAAATCAATTTCTTTGCCGCAAGCCGTGGCGACGAAACGGGCGGTGTAATCCATCACGCTTTCCATGCCCGAGACCGGCGCTTTCTTCACCAGGAAAAACGGAAATTCCATTTCCAGATGGGCCGTGGCCGACTTCAGTTTGGCCTGCATGGCGTGAAGGATGTCTTCGATGTTTTCCACGTGGACCATGTTGCCGTGGGAATTGAGCACTTCGATGAACCGGCTCATGTGGGTGCCTTTGAATTCCTGGGGCAGATCCACGAACATGCCGATGGTGGCGATGGTGTTTTGCACCAGGCGTTCCTTGTCGCGGATCTGGATGGGAAAACGCAATCCGCGCACGCCGACCTTGTCAATGCGAAGCTGGCGGTGATCCCGCTCGCTCTGCTTGTCGTGCATCGGTTCCGCTTTCGGTTTGGATTGAAGTGACGTTCTGCGCATGATTATCCCGTTTACCGGGTTGGATAGAATAACAGGGTGGGGGAGGTTTGCAAATGGCAATGTTGACACTGGAAATGTCTCAGTTTGGTGAAAGGTGGGGTGAGGCTACTGACGAACCGCTGACCGCGTTGTCACCAACGCAGCCACGGGCTTTTACTTGAAGTCGCAATCTGCGACTTCAAGTTTGGAAACGCCACAAGACAAAGGGATTGCACTGAACTGGTCGCAAATTGTGACCAGTTGGTGATGCCCTAATTTACTGTAGGCCGGGTGCCCTCACCCGGC
>CAIYOY010000233.1 GCA_903927905.1 uncultured Verrucomicrobiales bacterium
ATGCGCGAAGCGTCTTGGACTGCGGTCAGTCCCCTGCCGCTTTCTTCCAGCGCAAACGGCGAAACGGAATCATTCCTTAATCACATCCGAAATCTGCAATCCGCAATCTTCTATCTCTTCGCCCGCGACCGATCATCCACATCCATGATTCCCAATTCCTTGACCTCATCCAAATCCCATCTTTCCGTCGCGGAGATCAATTGCGGCGGTGCCAGCATCAGCCAGATTTTCGCATTATTCTCCGTCCGCTTGGTCGGCAATTCAACCGCATACAGAACGCCCGATCGTTGCGAAATCATCCGACATTCCTCGATTTGAATTTTATTGGCCTTAAGGAATTTGCCCACCGTTTGCCCCACATAACGCTTGCTGCCCTCGGCAGTCAGCGGTCCGGTTTCCGGTTTAGTGGTCTTGCAAGCAGTCAGACCAAGGAAACCAGCCAATAAAATCAGCAGTGACCCGCGAAAAATTCTACCATTAAAAATACCATTCATCCTCCGAGCATAATCCCCCGCCCAGTCCGCTGAAACAAAAAACATCTGCGAAATTTTGAATTTGAGAAGTTTGTCCGCCGCTTAAACACTTACGGCGCATTCAACTTTTCGTGTCAATAGTTAGGCCCGACACTTGACCTATATATTTTAATAGGAGCTACGATTAGATATTTTTTTAAGAAATGAATATAGAATTTCACCACCATTAAAAACTAATGGAATTTCGATATTTTTTTGATCCTCAGATCGGATTTCGATGCATTCTTTTTTATTGTTAACAATCAATTCAACTGATTTGATTTTTGATATAAGAATGCAGTTTAAACTTTTTTCATCCCAATATTTAATTTCTTCGCGGTTCACAATCACATAAGAAATTAAATATTTCACAAGCGTCACCAATCCCATTCCACCAAAAACAAACCCCAAAACCACCATAAGACCAGAACCATTTTGAGACGCTCCCATACCCTGACAGGAAACAACAAATCCAAACACGAAAAGAATTAGAGGGAAAACACAAGTAAGCAAAGAAACGCGATATTTTTTCCCTAACAATACTTGATCAGAATTAACATTAATTACGTTATTATATTTATTTTTAAGTCTAGCCTTGAAAAGCTTACCTAAGAATAACGTAATCAATATACCCAACCCTGAAATTGGCGCTTTCATAAGTTTAAGAATTAAAATTTAAAACAAACAGGTGTCAATTTCAACTATTGACACAAGACTCGTTTTTTAAAGTTTTTGAAATGACGCTAAGATACTTTTACCCCAATTGATTTCTTTTCAGCAACCATTTTTGACACCCAAAAGGAAAAAGGGGCAGTCCTATAATTTTGACAATTTTATTGATTCTCCGTCTCTCTCCCCTGCCGCGCCAGCGTCAAAAAAGCAAATTTCCATCATTTCTTCGCACCTGGCAGTAATTTCAGATTCACCGAAGTCAGAACCTGCATCTGACGAATGGCGATTTGATTGAGCCGCTTGAGCCGTTCGCCTTGCGGCAATCCCATGTGGATAAACTCGGCATTCATGCCCTCCATATTCGCGAGAACCAGCAATTGCTCGATACTCGCATAATCGCGGATGTTGCCTTCCAGTTTGGGATTGGTGTCGCGCCACAGGCGTGCCGTCTGCCCAAAGAGCGCGACATTGAGCAAATCCGCTTCGGTCGCGTAAGTGATGGCCGCATGCGCGGGCGTCACTTCGGGCGGAATCAGGTGCGCCTTCACCGCATCGGTGTGGATGCGATAATTCAGTTTCGACAAGGTGCGGTTGAGATTCCACGCGAGCGAGAGACGGCGGTTTTCGTCGTCTTTGAGCCGTTGGAATTCCTTGATGAGATAAAGCCGGAACTCGACGGACACCCACGAGGCAAATTCAAACGCGATGTCCTTGTGCGCATAGGTGCCACCATAACGCCCAGGGTTGGAAATGATGCCCACCGCACCAGTCTTTTCAATCCACTGCTTCGGCGTCAGCGTAAAGCTGTTCAATCCGGCCTGAATTCTAATCCCGTCGAATTCGACGGGATTAAAACCGGGGTTGTTCAGCCGTTCCCAGACGCCGAGAAATTCCACCGTATTACGGTTTCGCAACCAGTTACGGATGAGATCATCGAAACGATCTTTGCTCTTGAATCGAGCAATATCCGTGAGGCTGATGTAATTCTGTTCCTTTTGGGAGACAATGGTGATGGCCGTCCCTTGGACTTCGATGATGGATTTTCCGGTTTTGCTCATGGCCTTCAGCATACTTGATAGCGTGAGGCAAAAGAAAGCTCAACCATTTTACCGCGTCAGCGTCCAAAACAAATTCCTGCTATTATGCGGGAGGCTGGCCAGCCGGATTGGGCGGTGGCGGAACAACCGTGATCAGCAGCGGAAACCGCAGCTTCATCACTTCATCCACCAGAATTTCGACGAAATACGCGCCGGGCTTGTCAAATTGCACCTGGCCCATCACCGTGACATTGGTCGCGTGTTTGTTCGGGTCGTTAAGGGCGAACTTCAATTCGCTCTTGCGCAACACGGTGGTCTGATCCGGCGCAATCAAGCGCACCGTTTCCACGAATTGCCCGAAGCCCGCCGTCCAGCGATTGAACAGGCAAATCTTACCAGCAGTGATCGGCACTTGCGGGACGGTCACGTAATTCAGCACGCCGACGAGGAAAAAATTGCCATTGGCTTCCTGGCGCACTTCTTCGCACAGCAGGGAACATTGCAGATCGGGTAAAATTCTTGAAGGAGTCATATTTTCAAATTTTAGATTTTAAATCGCCATCAATTCTGCCGCACGAACGGTATTTTGCAAGAGCATCGCAATGGTCATCGGACCGACCCCGCCGGGATTCGGCGTGATCTTCCCGGCAATCGGCTGCACCGCCGCAAAATCCACATCACCCACCAGACGCGAACCACCTTTGGCCGCGGCATCGGGTATGCGATTCACGCCGACATCAATCACCACCGTGCCGGGCTTGACCATGTCGGCTTTGACAAACTGCGGCGAACCGAGCGCGGCGATCAAGATATCCGCACGACGGCAATGGGTGGAAATATCTTTGGTTCCTGAATGACAAATGGTCACCGTCGCATTTGCGTTTTTCCCTTTCTGCATCAAAATGGCGGCCATCGGTTTTCCCACAATATTGCCTCGGCCAAGAACCACGACCTCCACGCCTTCGGTGACCACTTGCGAACGGATCAACAATTCATGGACACCAGCGGGCGTGCAGGGACGAAAACCAGTCGTGTCGCCCAATAACAATTTCCCCACGTTCACCGGATGAAAGCCGTCCACGTCTTTATTCGGCGCAACGGTCGAAAAAACATTGGTCTCGGAAATGTGTTTGGGTAACGGAGCCTGGACGAGAATGCCGTGAACTTTTTCATCCGCGTTTAGTTGACGGATCAAATCAAGAAGTTGTCGTTCCGTGGTCGTTGCCGCGAGAACATGCGTGCGGGAAGCAATGCCCAGGCGTTCGCTGGTTTTTTCCTTCATCCCGACATACACCTTCGAAGCCGGATCTTCCCCCACCCGGACAAACACCAATCCGGCTTGCACTCCGCGCACTTTGAGTGCGGCCACGCGTTGCGCGGTCTCCTGATGGATCTGCTCCGCGATGCTGCGGCCATCAATGAGGTTGCCCGCTGACATCACCTCAGGGCAACAGGCTGACACTTTCCACCCGCATGATCGGCGTGGCCGGCCAGCGTTTGTCCACGTATTCTTCGCCCGTGACTTTGACGCGGACTTTGATGAAATGCTTGAGATTATCGGTCGGTTCGCCGGTGGTGGGTTGTATATATTCCGTGATTTCGCCGGTTTGAATATCGCGCAATTCAAAATCAGCCGGGGCTTGGATGTTGCGCGCTTTGCGCAGAAAACCATCGCGGGTGATCACACGCTTGGTCGGGATCATTTTCACTTCAGCCGGAGGCGGTTCCGGCGCGGGCACGGGCTTTGTTTCCACTACGGGGGGAGGCGCAGGCGCGGGAGCGGGAGCAGGTTCGGGGGCCGGGGTCGGGGCCGGAGCAGCCGTGGCTTCGGGTTGAACTTTCACGACTTCAGGAGCCGGGACCGCTACGGGCGTCGGCTCTGGAGCGGGCACGGGCGCGGGCGGAGTCGCCTGCTTGTCAATAAAATCTGAAGCGACATATCCAACCGCATCCGCCGGAGGCTCGATGCAAACCCAGCCCTTGTCCTTTTTGATTTCCTTGATCGTCGCGCCTTTGTCCAAACGGGCCACGACACTGAAATTTTCACCGGGACCGCCGCGCACATTCAAACGCTTCGCCGCCGTCTTGCCATCGGCATCCAGATATTCCGCGCTGACCCAAACCGGCGTGCTGCTCGGCAGGAGAATCTTGGACCACTGTTTCGGTTCACCTTTCTTCGGGGCACTGGGCGTGATCTCTTCCAACACCGTGACGCTGTCGCCCTTTTTCAAATGCGTTACAACTTCGCCGACAAATGAAGATTGCGCGCGAACATTCAAATTATCTTCCTTCACCGTCGCAGGCGTCGGCGCGGACAACACCGCATGATCCGCCGGTTTCGGCTTCGCGGCTTCGGGCGTGGTAGTAGTGGCCTTTTTCTTCTTTTTCTTGGCCTTCGGCTTGGGCGCAGTTGCGGGCGCGGAAGCATCAGCCGGAGCCGCCGTGGACGGCGGGGCGGTCGGAGGAGGCGCGGTCGGCGCCGGCGGCGTGGCCGTGCCAGTATCAGTTTGCGCCATCAGGCCGATGTTCAAACCCATCACAAGGGATAATAGCCAGGATTTCATTTTCATAACTTTGAAAGTAAAGATTTAATCTCGGTTTCTGTCAATGTCCGCCATTTGCCGGCGGGCAATTCGCCCAACTTGATCGGGCCGATCTTCACCCGCTGCAAACGTCGCACCACTAAATTCTGCGATTCAAACAACCGCCGCACTTCACGGTTCCGGCCCTCGGCCAGTTCCAGTTCGACGATGCTGGTGGTATTATTGGCTGAGATCAGCCGCGTCCGCAAAGCCTGCAACTTCTCGCCTGCATCTTCGATCCCATCCGTGAACTTCTTCAACATCTCCCGTTCCACCTTCCCATCCACCATCGCCACATACGTCTTGCGAATGCCGTAGCGAGGATGGGTCAATTTCAGGCAAAAGTCACCGTCATTTGTTAAAAAAATCAAGCCCTCGCTCTGACAATCCAGCCGACCCACCGAAAACAAATCCGACCATTCCTTCGGCAACAGTTCCCCGATCAAATCTCGCGCCTCAGTTTCCTGCCGGGTGCAGACGTAACCCCGGGGTTTGTGCAGCGCGATATAAAGCTTCTTCTTCCGATGAACCGCCCGTCCATCCACCGCCACCCGATCATGCAAAGGGTCAACTTTCGTGCCCAGTTCCCTGGCTTCCTTGCCATTGACCGTGACCCGTCCGGCCAGAATGATCTGCTCACTGGCACGCCGGGAAGCAATGCCCGCTTCCGCCAAAAATTTTTGCAAACGCACCATGGCAGTCAGGGCAAATTCCGAATGGAATAGTGAATTGTAACCGGCTGTTGATCAGCCGCTTAAACCCGCAATCCGCCATCCAAAATCCGCAATAAAATCAAGCGTCCGGCTTGGTCTTGCGGAGGCCGGTGACGCGGTCGCCGACCTTCCATTGGCCGCGTTTTTTGAGGACGGCGACGCGTTCAAAGCGTTTGAGTACGTTGCGATTGGCCCCGGAGGTGCTCGCGGCGCGGAGACTACGATGTTGTGACATAAACTTTAAAAATTGATTAAAACCGGCCTGAAACACATAACCGCCAGACCACAGCGGGTTGTTCTTCTACCATGCAGCCGGGGAAATGCAATCTGTTATTTTACCCCTTTCTCGGTCGGGTGAGGCTTGACCACGGCAACAACCTAACCTACCGTCGAAAAATGATAACCAATGGTTTGGCGACATAGCCCGCATGAAGCCAATCATCCATCTCAAAGAAGGTTTACTGGGCAATTTCACCACCGTTGCTTTTCTTTTGGCGCTGGCTGCGACAGCGGTCTGGCTCGACCACCGTTCACACGGCGAGGTGAGCATCTTTACTTGGGTTCTCGCTGCCCTGTTCTTGCTCAGTTGTTATTTCCCAATCGCCAACATCCGAACGCCAAAGTCACGCACACTTTCCATTGAGGACAGCCAGCTTGTTTGGCGCATCCGCGACAAAGAGGGCGAGGATTTTCGAGAGGAACGATTACCGCTGAAGCAAATTCGTGGGCTTCAATTTGTCATTCCGCGAGAGGTCGGGGTGCGGAATTCGCACTTATTATCATGCGCCGTGCTTTATTTCGTCACACCGGATGGCAGACGGGAGTTGCCATCGGATTTTTTCCCTGGCGTGTATCGAGAGCGCATTGTCGCAGCGATTCGGGAACATATTCCCGATGTTCAGGTTGAAGAGGTTGCCTAACCATGCGCTCCGCAAATGACTCTGGCATTGTTTTCCTGCCGTCCTGTAAATTCTGTGATCCTGTCTCATTTCCCATCAGAAAAGCAGATGCCTTAAGCGAATGGTGAGAAATAAGTGAACCGTGTCCACCATGTACACGACAGCCCTCCGATTTTCGGCCAAACTGCCCCCAATGGACCAAGCGCAGCCATATCCACAGAACAAGCCGTGTCACTCGCCCGCAACCGGAGCGAGCCATCTTGCACCATCTTCCCATTCAAAAAACCCCGCCACAATATTCCATGCTCTATATGACACCCCCTCAACACCATTCATCCCTTGGAAAATATTCCCGGCTTCTGATTTTCATGATTTTGCCGTTATGATTTTGCCTGTCCTCATTCCGTCACGGCTGCCAAACCCATGCCTCACCGTCTCTTTCGTTCAAACAACCGGGTTAAAGCCTTCCTTTACCGACGCCAAACTTCAGCTAACGACACCTAACGACAGTCAACGCGACCTAACGGCACCCATTTCAGAAATTCTCGCGCGCCCTTTCGCATTTTTCGCGGACCCTTCGAAGTCCTCCCATTTGTGTGAATCGGTGTCCATCTGTGGTTTCCTTCCTTCTCTCGGGAAATTAAGACAAATTCAGGTAAATAAAGGTAAATTAAGGCAAATCAAGGTTCGCCCGATAAAAAATTTCGCCCATCCACCCACGCCTTCTGCTGGCTTGAGAACTGCTCTTTATCTGGTAAAATTACCTGAACGTATGCCACAGCTCTTACCCTCATCCCATCTGCGACGATTTTTCGTCAGCGCAGTCGTAGGGTGTCTCGTGGCCTCAACCGCTTCCGCCCATAAAGTCCGGGTGGACAATCCCGCCCTAGCCAAAGAAATCTCCACCAGTGGCGGTAAACTCATCGCTAACTACGGCAGTTTCCAACTCTTTGAAACCGATTCGGCCAAAGGTGAAATCCACGACGAATTCGACACCATCACTTTGAACGCCGGACATCTGGACACGAAAAAGCCAGAGATCAAAGCGTTAAAAAAAAGCGCCGGGAACTTTGCCGGAAAACGGATGCACCTGATTCATTTCGCCGGACCGATCAAACCGGAGTGGCGCAAAGATCTGGAAACCGCCGGGGTCAAGATCATCACTTACATCCCCAATAACGCCTACCTCGTTTACGGTGATGCCAAAGCCATCGGCAAAATCCAGTCCTACGCCACCACTGCGCGACATGTTCAATGGGACGGTCAATACGCTGATGCCTACAAACTACATCCCGCCGCGCAAACCAACAGCGCCAACGCGGTCGCCATCCAACTGGTCGCCGATGCCGAAGCGAACGCGGCCACGTTGGCACTGATTAATCAATGGAAACTGGAGCCGATCAAACAAAAATATTCCATCCTGAATTATCTCAACATCGTCGTCCGTCTCGCGCCCGATAAACTGGCCTTGCTCGCCGCGCAACCGGATGTGATTTCGATCCAGCCCGCGATTGAGCCGAAAAAGAATTGCGAACGCCAGGCGCAGATCGTCGCCGGAAATCTTTCCGGCAACGTCCCCAGCGGCCCCGGTTACCTCGCGTGGCTGGCGAGCAAAGGATTTACCCAGGCGCAATTCACCACCTCCGGTTTTCTCGTGGATGTCAGCGATTTCGGCATTGATAACGGCACCACCGCCCCGAATCATTTCGCGCTCTACCCGCTCGGCAATACCAACAACACCAGCCGCGTGGCCTATAATCGCCTCGAAGGCACCACCTCCTTTGGCACCGCGCTGACCGGCTGCGACGGTCATGGCACGTTGAACGCCCACGTCATCGGCGGCTACGACGATCAGTCGGGCTTTCCGCACACCGACGGCGCAGGGTATCATTATGGTCTCGGTATTTGTCCTTTTGTCGGAATCGGTTCCTCGGTCATCTTTGAACAGCCGGCTTATTTTACGTCGCCGAATTATCCCAATCTGGAATCAGAAGCCTATCACGATGGCGCGCGCATCAATAATAACAGTTGGGGCGCGGCGGGCAGCGGCATCTATGACATCACCGCGCAAACTTACGACGCACTCGTCCGCAACGCCCAGCCCGCTGGCTCCACTTACGCCACCAATCACAATCAGGAAATGGTGATTGTATTTGTCAGCGGCAACGAAGGGCCAAGTCCGCAAACCATCGAACAACCCGGCTCGGCCAAAAATGTCATCACCGTCGGCGCCTCGGAAAATGTTCAGGCCATCGGCGGCAACGACGGCTGTGGTTTTCCCGACAGTGAGGCCGACAGCGCCAATGACGTCTGGTCCGTCTCCAGTCGCGGCCCGTGCGCCGATGGCCGTCACAAACCCGACCTCGTCGCTCCAGGCACCCACATCAGCGGCGGTTTGATCCAGGCCGCATCCCCCGGCCCCAACGGCACCGCTGACGGATGTTTCGATGCCAGCGCCATTTGCGGCGGTGTGGCCAATAACTTTTTCCCGGCCGGCCAGCAATTTTTCACACTGAGTTCCGGCACCAGCCAGGCCGCGCCGTGCGTTTCCGGCGGGTGCGCGTTGGTGCGGCAATATTTCATCAACAACTTCACCTACCCGCCGAGTCCCGCCATGACCAAGGCCTATCTGATGAACGCCGCCAGATATTTGACAGGCGCGGGCGCGAATGATTCCCTCTGGTCCGATCATCAGGGCATGGGTGAAATGAATCTGGGCGCGGCCTTCGATGGCACACCGCGCCTCTTGCGCGACCAATTGCCCCAGGACATTTTCACCGCCACCGGCCAGAGTCATACTTATGTCGGCACCATTTCTGATACCAACAAACCGTTTCGCGTGACCGTCGCCTGGACCGATGCCCCCGGCAACACCACCGGCAACGCTTACAACAACGATTTGGATTTAACGGTTACCGTCGGCGGCAACGTCTATAAAGGAAATGTTTTTCAAGGGGCCTATTCCATCACCGGCGGAAATGCCGATTCCCAAAACAACGCGGAAAGCGTCTTCCTCCCCGCCGGCACTTCGGGAAATTTCACGGTAAAAATCACTGCTGCCAACATCAACTCCGACGGCGTCCCCAATAACACCAACGCCCTCGACCAGGATTTTGCGATTGTGATTGATAACGCCATTTCCGGCGCGGCCCCGATCCTCGCCGCTGGCACCGCGCTATTGAACGAAACCGATTCCCCCACCAACGGCGTCATTGATCCTGGTGAAACCGTCACCGTGAATTTTTCCCTGGCCAACATCGGCGCAGCCAACACCACCAATCTGGTCGCGACCGTCCAATCGTCCACCAGCGTGATTGCACCGAGCGGCCCGCAAATTTATGGCGCGCTCACCGCTGGAGGCGCAACGGTCACCCAACCCTTCACCTTCACCGCCAATGGAATTTGCGGAAAAACCTTCACCGCCACCCTGCAACTCCAAGACGGCCAAGCAAACCTCGGCACCGTTACCTTTAATATTCCTCTGGGCCAAACCGCGACCAACACCGTCTTCACCCAAAACTTCGACGGTGTTTCCACGCCGTCGTTGCCTGCCGGTTGGAGCACCACCACTTCCGGCGCGCAGTCCGCGTGGGTCAGCAGCAGTTCCAGTTACGACACTCCGTCCCATGCCGCTTTTGCGTCCGAAGCGGGGAATGTCGGCGTCAGCGAATTGATCAGTCCATCCATCGCGATCAACTCGACCAATGCCCAACTCACCTTCCGCCATAAATACAACCTGGAAGTATTTAACGCGACCTACGGCTACGACGGCGGTGTGCTTGAGATCAGCATCGGTGGCGGTGCTTACTCTGACATCCTCAACGCTGGCGGAACTTTCCAAACCGGCGATTACAACCGCATCATCAGCCCGTCCGATGGCAGTCCCATCGCCGGTCGTCGCGCCTGGAGCGGCAATTCCCTGACCTTCGTCACCACCATCGTCGCCCTGCCCGCTTCCGCCGCCGGACAAAACGTTCAGTTCAAATGGCGTTGCGCCACCGACCGCAGCACCGGCGGTTCCGGCTGGTATGTTGACACTATCTCCGTGACCGATGGCAGCAATCCATCGTGCGCCAAAATTTTAGTCCCGCCGCAAATCAGCGATATTCATGCGAGCGGCAGCGACATCACGATTAAATTCCTGAGCATCGGCGGCTTGTCTTACAACTTGGAATACAAAGAAAATCTCAACCTAACCAATTGGATCCCGCTCCTGCCTGCGACGACCGGCACCGCCGACCTCCTCACCCTCCACGCCACCAACGTCACCTCCACCAACCGGTTTTACCGGATACACGGACAATAAAAAACGGCCCGTGCCGAAGCACGGGCCGTTGCAATTCTTCTAGCGAAGATTACTTGGAAGTATCAGCGGCCGGAGCGGCAGCCTTCTTTTCCTTTTTCTTCGGCTGAGGGCATTTGTCGCAGACTTTGCCTTCTTTGGCGGCGGCCACGCAGCAGGCGTGATCGCATTCTTTGCCTTCTTTCTTGGCCTTGCGGCAGCAGACGGGCAAACTTTTCTTGGCATCTTTGGCTTCCGGCTTGGCGTCGTCAGCCATAGCCACGGTGGCCACAAAGGCAAACGCCACAGCCAACACTGTCAACGATTTAATGAGCTTCATAATATTACTTTCTTCCCGGAAACCAACTGGCCCGGGGTTGTCCTTGATCTTTTTTCATCCTTTCCTGCCGGCGACTCAGCCGCGGACGAGTGATAAAAGATGTAGAACGGGGACTACTTTACAAGACCGGGCGGGAGTTGTCCACATCGTTTTGGGCAGCGTATAAATATCTGTGAATTAACCATTTACAATTTTAAAGACCGCCGGTTTTTTTTAAAAACAGTCATGAATCAAAGTTTTTTCGCCAAAGCTTTTTCCACCGCCGCCTGAATGGTCTTCCCCTGCAAATCTTGCGCCAAAATTTTTCCATCCGGCCCGATCAGAAAAATGGCGGGAATCCCGAACGGATCTTCTTCCGGAAACAGTCCATAGCTGGCAAGAATGGGCGGTTCCTTCCAATCGTCCAAGAAGCCCAGGGGCCAATTCATCCCCCGCTTTTTCGAATATTCCGTGGCCTCAACGTAGTCATCCAGCGTGAGTCCAATAATAGCCACCCGATCATCGTGCGCGTAGATTTTTTGAATCTTCTTCAAAGCCGCCACCGCTTCATCGCCACCCCGATCACTGGCAAAACTTTCCCAAAAATTGAGCACTACGTACTTGCCGTCATAATCGGCCAGTTTCAAGGATTTTCCGTCCAGCGTTTTGACCGTAAAGGGCGCGGCAACATCGCCCACTTTGGTCTTAAAAACTTGCTTCAATTTTTGCAGCCCCAAATCCACCGGCTCATTGATTTTTCCGGCGGGCACCACCACCTGTCGTTCCAAACTCGCGAGCGATTTAAAATAAAAAGGTTGATCGCGATTGATCAGCTTCTGGTGGATGGACAAAGTGTAAGTTCCCGCGTCCACATTCTCCAGTTGAAAGGAGCCATCCGCCAAAACCCTGGCCGGATAGATCCGATAATTCCGCCGCGCCATCTTTCCTTCCTCCGTTTCTTGCCAGGCTTCGATTTCTTCACGACTCTTGAGTTTTTTCGAAGGCCGTTCCCTCTTATTAAACAAGGAGACTTCCAAGTATTTCCAATCAAATTTTATGCTCGGATCGTCTATGATCGCCTGACCGGTGACCCGTCGTCCCTGTCCGCCCAAAGTAAACTGAGTGACACCCCCAGGTTTAACCATCAAGTAGTCGTTCACTGCGTAAACCGACCCATTGGTTCCTCGCGGGATCATCCGGGCGATTCCCTGCTCACCCGGTGGCACGAAGGTAAAGGCGAATCTCCCCTGGTCATCAGTCCGGGTCTCGAATGTTTCTGAATAAAAACCCAAGCGAGGTTCGATGGCAGTCAAGGAAACCTTTTCATTGGCGCCCAGCCGATCACCGAGGCGCAGCGTCCCTTCCACTCGTCCCCAGGGTTGTAATTGGATTTGGCCGGATTTTTTCAGCTCGGCCAAAGTGACTTCCGCATAGCCGCTTTCGTGCACGGCGATGTAGCTGGCTTTTTCGCTGGTGGGGAGGGAAAATTTTCCAGCCGTCCCCGTGATCGCCAGCAATCCTGAATTGGGACGATAGAAGGCTCCTTTGCCCAGCGAAAGGAAAACTCCTGGCTCGGATAAGGCCACTTGGGCATTCTCAGCGTTCTTTCCATCAGGCGTCAGAACTGTCCCATTGATGTCTGGACCGTGTTTCTGCTCCACCTCGGACGTTGCTGAACCTCCCAGCCAACGATCGGAACTGGTTTTATGTGACAAATCGGGCGCGGCGATTTTAAGGTTAAGTGCTTGTCCGGGATGCACCGTGACTTCTTGCAAGGGAATGGGCTTCCAAGAGTATTGATTCAGCTTTTTCCGATAATTAATATTTAAGGTGCCGGATGGGACATGGTCAAAGACGAAGCGGCCCTTATCATCCGCAGTAGTATAATATCCCAAAAATAAATCGTGCGGCCCAGGAAAGGGTTCCTTGGCAAAACTCAATTCCAGTTCTTTATTCGTCCCTGAACCTGAGGCGTGCTTGAGTGTTCCTTTGATCTGCCCCCATGCCTCCAGCACCAACTTGGGATTCGCCGCCAAAGCTTCAACGGTCACGCCTTTAAAACCTTCCGCGCTTGCCGCCGCCACCGATCGCATGCCCAACACCGGTTTGAAAGAAAAACTGCCGTCAGCTTCGGTCTCGGATTGGATCGGCCCCTTTAGCACTCCGTCATTTAATCGGGGATGGTCGGTATTTGCTCGGGGATGATCGATGTCCTCATAAAAAAGAACCACGGCGACCCGGGCAGCGGGTTTGCCATTCGGTGTCAACACCGTTCCTTTCGGTCCCGAACCTTGATTAAGGACAAAATCAAAATTCGTCTGATTGCGCGGCCAGGGAGAAGCTGCCGCAGGCAAGTAACCCTCGGCTTCCACAATTAAAATGGGCTCAACCAGGCGTTTATCGAGGTAAACAAGATAATTACCATTGGTGCCCTCGGCGGTATGCTCACGATCCATTACCCTCTGGTCGCGGTTGGCGTCCGTATATCGAGGTGTGACATGAAATCGCGCCAAAGGCCTTTTGGTCTCTGCATCCAGCACCCGACCCGCAATGGCCCACGCGGTCGCTTGTTCCAAATTCGTTTGGCCCACCGATTTTTCCATCGGTACGGGCTTTACCGGTGCGGGTGGCTTAACCCCTTTTTCCATTTGCGCATCCGTCAACGTCACCAATCCCAGAACCAACACCAGCCCTGCCGCCCACGCCGACCAACGCGAATGTTTCTTGAACGCCGCAATCATGGAAATGCGGCGCTTCATTTGAGCCTTGTCCTCCAATATTCCCAACAACCCCGGCAGCGCCGCCGGTCGGGCGCAAATCTCCAGCAATTTGACAATCGTTTCGCCGTACGGCCGGCTTTCGCTTTCACCCGCATGAGACAACGCCAGTTCGTCGCAGGCCAGCTCCCGATCCGCCGCCAATCGGCGAAAACCAAACCAAAACACCGGATTAAACCAGTGCAGAATTTGCAGCGCCGTTGCCAGCCAGTGAACCGCCATGTCGCGGCGTTTGACATGGGCCAATTCATGCAAAAATATGTAGCGCAATTCTTCGCGACTGAAATTTTTGATCAAGTCAACGGGCAGGAGCAAGGTGGGCCGAAAGAAACCATACAAAGCCGGACTCTTCACTTTATCCGTTTCAAGCAAACGAATTTCAAAACGATTTTTCAGAACGGATTTGCAATGCTCAAAGAGCGCGATGATTTCCGGTTCAGTCACTCTCCGGACTGATCGCAGCCGGTAAAGAAAGATCGTGTTTTGCCCGATAACTCGCCCCGCCAACAACAAAACTCCAACCAGCCAAAGCCATGCGCCGATGATGGCCACACGCCCTTGACTGATCCGAGAAATCGGAGCTGCCGAGGCCGACGCAATCACGGACGACGGTGTGCGCAGTTCCAAACTAAAACCCTCCTCCGTCCTTAGTACTCGTTGTGCCGGTGAAACGTAAACCACTGGCTCATTAATCGGCGCAATCACCATGACCGGTACCGGTACCGGCTGAACCGGAACCGCCACCGTCCCCAAACGCGCGTAATTAAAGACACTGAATCCAGCGGGCAACGACGACGGCAGCAGCAACCGCGCGAGCACCAGCAGCCAAAGCGCCGAACGCCACCGCGAACTCAGCCGCTTCTGCAAAGCCCATTGCACCGCCAAAACAATCAGCACCAGAATGGACGCCTGCCAGGACGCGCGCAAAAGCCACCCGAAAAAAATTGCCGCTGCGGTATTCATTTTTCCTTTTCTGAAAGCAGTTTTTTCAGTTCCTTGATTTCTTCCTTCGAGAGTTTCGTTTCCTTCACCAAGTGCAACAACATCGAAGCCGGTTCCCCGCCAAAAACCCGTTCCAGGAAAGACTGGCTTTCCTGCCGCACACATTCCGCCATGCTGATGCGCGGCTCATAAAGCTGGCTCTTTCCCCCCGGCGTTATTTTCAAGGCCCCCTTTTTCACCAAGCGATCCAGCAGCGTCCGGATCGTGCGCGAATGCCACCCCGTCCGGCCGCTCAGATTTTCCACGATGTTGGCGGCCGTCACCGGAGCGCGCTCCCACACCACGTTCATGATCTGCCATTCCGATTCAGAAATTTTAACAAAATTCATATATGCGCTACAGATGTAGCAGAAACAATGCTACATCTGTAGCAATAGGTCAAGCGTTGTTTTGTTTTGTGAATCAACTTGCTGTTGCCGAAGATCATTGAACAGGAAAGAAACTGAAGCGATGAGGGGAAGCAGCGCAAGTTGTTGATTGATATGGTGCACCCAAATGGAGTTGAACCATTAACCTTCTGATCCGTAGTCCGTTTTTTATATAGCACGATTTGCGCCACCCGCAAAAGGGTTATTATAGCGACACGCATTTTGACCAATGTTTACAAGGGGCAAACGCATAATACTTTTTTTAATCCGTGAGACGTTTTTGGAGAGTCAACTTTTTTTAACGGGTGCGGATTTTTTATATGATCGGGTTGACTTGTCAGGATTGTCAGGAGAAACGGGGGGTGATTTTTTGGCGGGGGACTCCAAGCGTAAATTTTCCGTGTCTTTGACCAAACGCCACAAGGGAACAGAAAGACCTTTCGCAATGCTGTCGGCAACATTCACCGACGGGTTCCTTTGCAAACGTTCAACCAGCGAAATCATTTTGGGTGCCAGGTCTGCCTTCTCTGCCAATTGCTCTTGCGTGAGAAAGCGTGCCTTCCGATGTTTCCTAACGATATGCCCAAAGAACTTCGCAAAATCTCTGGATAACATTCGGGCATTGTGCCAATCCCCGATGCGACCATTACAGGAACAGTTGTTCCAATTTTAAATTGACGCTGCATGGCGATTCTGGAACGCTGGCAATTGTCAGCACCGTAAAACAACGAACGAAAGGAATTGAATTTATGGAAGCAGTAACGATTAAACTGAACTGTCAGAGTTGTAATGCAGAGAAGTCAATGGTTGCCACCAAAGTCAGCAAATTCGGGGGTGTCGTAAAGGTCATTGGGTGGTTGATTGTCACACCCTCTGTCATCGGAATTGTAATGTTTACTATCAGTGCGTTTATGATCGCAAATCAACAAAAAGGTCATAATTCACCGAGCGATGATGTCGCAACGGGCGGTGCTGAGTTGGTGTGCTTTCTCCTTGCGGGTGCGTCAATGGTCGGCGGGTTAGTTGGGTGGATTCTCATAAGCAAGAAGAAGGTGTTCAAGTGCGGTGTTTGTGGTTCAATCAAAGAGCGTGATTGATAAAACCCGCTTCACCGCCGTTGCTGTCCATTTGCCGCCCCGTGCGGATTTTTCTCCACGCTTGTTTAAGCAATCAGCAATCCGATTCATGCTGACAATGCCTGTGCTTTGGATTTCACGAATGCTTTTGAGTGCGATGGCGGCGAATTCCTTCTTGCGTGCTTGGATGGCACTGACCGCCATTTTCCAAGCATTAGCGGGATTCGGATTGCCGAGGGTCGCTCCCCGCTGCTTTGCTACTGCGAGTCCCGCCTTGGTACGCTCAGAAATCAATTGCCTTTCACGCTGAGCAAGTAATGCGATAATGCCGATGCTCAGTTTATCGGCATTTGGCATATCACACGCCACAAAGTCAATGCCACTGTCTTGAAGTTGGAGCAAAAAGGCGGCATTGCGACTGAGTCTATCCAATTTAGCGATCACAAGGATTGCCTTCTTCGCCTTTGCCATTTTGATGGCGGCATCAAGTTGGGGACGCTTGTTGTTCGCTCCGCTCTCCACCTCTTCAAAACTCGCTAACAATTCGCAGTCCAGCGAAGTCAAGTACTGGGCAACCGACTGCTTCTGCGCTTCAATGCCGTTGCCTTGGAGACCTTGCTTGTCCGTTGACACTCGGAAGTAGGAGACGAATTTAATTTTCATGGTGTGAAAATACCATGATTTTACCTAAAATGTCAATTACAATCGTTCAATTGTATATGACATTTTTACCGTATGGCGACATTTTTGACAATGATGGGGTGGTCAGATTGCCCCTAATTCTGCATATTTGGCGTCCTGAATGCGCCGGAGCGATTTTTCCACTCAATCCACGCCAAGTCCCTAATTATTCTTGGCGTTGTCCTGCTCAATTTTACGGCGGCGGTCTCGGACTTCCTTCTCACGTCTCTGAAGGTGTTTTAAATCATCCAACTTGCCCCGTGCAACATCCATACGTTTTGCCAAGTAATCTTTGCGGGTGGTGTCCTCATTTTCGCTCAAACGTAATGACCGCACTTGCCTAAACTCATCCAGCAACTTTTTAAGTTCGCCCACAATTAACTTCCGCACAGTGTCTTTGAGTGTGGATTTCATGGCGTATTTGGAGTTGGCAGAGGTGCGGAGTTGAGTTGTGCGGTGAACACCGCTTCAAATTGTGACCAGTGGTATCTGGTTTCGCCGACAAAGAAGAACCCGCTCTGGTGACTTGTTATTTTTTCAATTTTTTGTTTCATAATTTTCATTCTGGTTTGAGATTTCCATAATTCTTGCGTGAAGGAGCGTTGACATTTTCCAATGACAGAACTCGCCATGGAAATATCGTGAGTGATGTAGGGGGTGTTTTTCATTCTGCGTCAAATACCAGATCCCCAGTGGCGTCTCGCTTGAATTCCAAGGAACAATTTCACAAGTGGATTTTCCAATTTTATCCCACTGCTTATTAAGATAGCGGCAAACAATTTCGGGTGAAGTGGTTGCCAGATTGTCATTCGTCAGACCAAAGTGAAAATGAAACCGCTTTCCATTCCAAATTCCTTCCTGTTTTAAAAACCATCCAACTGCATCAAGGTCTCGTTTTCCCGTGAACCGTTTTGCTAGGTCTCGCATCAACAGATGAAATTTTTTTAACCTCTGCTTCTCGTCTTTTTGGCAGTCATTCAAAAGACTGAGGTGTCCGTAAACCATCCAATTTGGAATGAGGTCAAGTGATGCGTAAATGGAATCATGTTGATCCTGATACCGCACGTCTCGCTTTCCGTTTTCCATTTTATTCATAAAGAATCATTCAAGGCAGATGTTCCGCCCGTATTTGTGACCCGCTGCGACGTTACGAGGTTTTCACCCCTGCCGAAAACGAGTGTCTATGTAATGTTAAATATTTCCCCCCGAGGAAAAACTTTGAAAATTCTTCGTATAAAAACGATAACGATAACGCAAAAACGATTAGCGCAGGCAACTGCCCTTGGCATAGCGGCAATGACCAAATAATTAGCGGAGTCAACACACCTTCTCTCGACCAATCAAAAAGGGCGGGTAATTATTTTTCTCCCTGCGTTATTCAGGTGCTTCTCTGACTATTCAACTAAAAAGTCGGTGTTGGTCAGACACAAATTTGATGTCCATGTTTGACCGCCGTTATTGCGACTCTTTTGCTTCGCCCATTAAAACTTGCGCTGGCGTCAACGCCCAAAATTCCTGGCATTCGGCGTCGGGAATTGTCCGAGCATAGTGCCGTTTGACTACATCGGCGGAATTGCCCATGTAATCGGCAACGTGTCCAATGTCCTTTATTTTGGATTTATAGTACGTCCCGAAACCATGCCGCAATCCATCTTGAATCCAGTCCCCGTTTCGGACTCGCTGCCGCACGACTCTTTCCCTATTTTCCAGACGATAGAGATCAATAAATGGTTTGTCTTGCGGCGTATTCGCCCTATGGAATTTCATCCATTCAACCGCCACGGATTCTAAAGTGATATATCGGGCGTTTGTTTTTCCTTTTCTAACGTAAAGTTGACACGTTTTAAAATTGTAATCCTTCCATTCCACTCGGACACCCTCCGAGGGTCTTAACCCAGCGAACGTCAATAAGGCATAGTACCCGATTAAATCCTTTTCATTTTCAATGATGTAATGGAGCAACCCCTTGGTTGTCGGCACGTCATAAAATTCACCGTTAAACCCGTCGGGTTTATATGAAATCCCGTCGGTTGGATTTTGCAGTATGTGTCCCTCGTTCTTCACCCATGCAAAGAACATTCTGATATAACGCAGATATTTCCGACGGGTATTGTTGCTGATTTTTAATCTCTTGATCAACACGTCTATGTCGTTCCGTTTCAAATCATCTGGTTTCAAGTCGCACCATTCTGATTTGATAAACCGTGCGTAGGAACGAATTTCAATTACTGTTTTTTTGCTCAGGGTGGTGTCCTCGTACTTGTAGGTCTGCCATTTCTCTACCAAATCCCGAATTGACGGTTTTGCTTGCTTGGCAATTTCACTGCCCAGATGCCCGAGATAATGTGCAACCGCCTCCTCTGGCGTCCGACCGTAGCAAGACAGTCTCGTCGTAAGTTTTTCATACGACGACGCAAATTGAATTCTGTCGTTAGGAACATCGGGTCCCTTTCCATTTTGAACAAGACGGTCTGCAATTCCACGAGCATATTCTGTCGCTTGCTTTTCAGTCTTAAAGTTCTTCCGCTCGTTTAAACCGTACCTACGGGAACGAATAGAGACCAAGAACCCGTATCGGTGCCTGTAAACCTGTGGAAAGGATGCCCTAACCCTCATATATGTGTTTTCCGTTTTCATGGCAGCATTATGCCAGATTATACTTTTAAGTCAAGAAATAAGTTATTCTAATAGTATTTCTAGTGCTAGAAATGCTTTTTCGAATGTCAGATTGCGAAAATTTCCATGCCTTGTCAGAAAATTGTCAGGAAAAAGAAGGGAGTGCGGAGTTTTTATATTACCGAACCCGTTGATGGAGAAGTGGTGCACCCAAATGGAGTTGAACCATTAACCTTCTGATCCGTAGTCAGATGCTCTATCCAATTGAGCTATGGGTGCAGCCAATGCCCAAAAAGGTAGTCAGGCCCGGGCTTTTCTGCAAGCTCCTTTTCCGTCAGCTTCCGCCGTTCCGCGCCAAGTCGTGACGGTTTGTGCACAAATCATCCGTTGACAGGATTCCTAGAACTGTTAGGGCTATATCCATTAATGCCACAAACGTTTAAGTCAGCGTTTTGTCAGTGCTTCAATTGTCCTGAAGATCAGTACGGTTATGAAGCGCTCAAACGCTGCCTCTATCCTCACGCCTCCGCCATGTGGCGCATTCTCGATTTGGCCGGCGGCCGGGCCGTTCTCGCCGCCAACGCTTTCATTCAGATGGCCGGGCAGGCCCAGAGCAAGGAAGATCTGCTTGACATCATCAATGAATACCGCGACGACATCAAGCCGCACAGCGGCTTTTTTGCGGGCCGTTGGAAAATCCGCGTGTCGGTGGAGCGATTGGTTGCACTGCACGACGAGGTCCGGGCCAAAGTCCCGCCAACCGGAGCCAATTCCAATGCCTCCGCCACGTAGCCCGCAGGCCTTCACAAATATTTGTTCCGATAATAGAACACTTTGACCTCTTCATTTTCGCCGACAAAAGTGGCGTACGAATCCAACAGATCGGGCAATTTCATCAGCAGCCACGGCGCGGAAAAATGACCGCCGTTTTTGGAATAAACCACGTTATCGGCAATGAAAACCGCCGAGTGAATGATTTCCCCCGAAGGTTTCATCAAAAAAACCAGGTCGCCGTAGCGGGGATCGGTGAAGACGGGATAATAATCGCTGGCCAGTTTTTGGCGGACCACATTCGGGTTGGCATAATCGCCCTCCGGCGGGTCGTTGAAAAAGTTGAATGACGTCCAATGACAGTTTTCCGGCTGGTTAAAGGAAGGAAACGCATAGGTATAGACGCGGGCTGTGGGCACCGGCGGCAACAAGTGCATGACATCCACCACTGCGCCTTCCGGCAGTTTGCTCATGCCGTCCAACAAGGGGCGCAAATCTTTTCTCGTTCCGCCGCGCCCCCAGTAGCTCATCAACTCATCCTCGTTGCTTTGCGGAGTGATATGGAGTTTCAACAGCATGGTCGGGCGGCGCGACAGGGCTTGTTCCACCGCCAGCTTTTCTTTGGGCGTGGGAAGCGATTCCAACAGCGCGGGCATGTCGGAGAAAAGCATCAACCGGCCGCGCCGCCAGCAAAGCTTCTTCACCGTGGCGGCATCCTGCTTCGTAAGCCCGCTGTCCGCCAAATACGCGTCCAGCTTATCGGACGGAATCGTGCTCGCCTCCTCGCGCTGCCAGATGTTCTCCGGGGATTGCGCCAAAACAGAATAAATCTGGCGGCGGGCTTCCGGCGAAAGGGAGAATCTGACGGACGCCGGCGAACTGACATAGATGCCATTGGCCGTTTCCTCCCATTTGGCTTTGGCCAACTGTTCACGCTCACCTTGAGCCAACACCACGCTGGCAAAAAATTGCGTCAACGCATCTTGCTTGTATCCTTTGAAAAACCAGCGGGCATCGCTTTTTTCATCCAGCCGCACGGAAAGATATTCTTCCGGAATCTCGAGCGAAAACGGCAGACACTCCACTGTACCCCAAGGACCTGGATTTAAATACGAACTATTGGCCGAATCTTTTTTTTCCGGCTCGGCGGGGGCGGCGGCGCTGGCGGTGTGGATTTCTTTGCCGTGCCATTCCATCCGGCTCAGCAACATCCCGCCGGCCAGTAAAACCGGCACCAGAGTGATTCCGTAAACCAGCAAACAAGCCCGTCCGGTGACGGTGATTTTGATCGGAGCAGTCGAGTCATATCCGCCGACCATTTTTCTTCTTTCGGAAGAAACTGGCCTGGCTGCTTTATCTCTCTCGTTCAATGTCGAAACTGCTCTGCTCATAACCTGCTCTGCTGCACCTTCCTTGAAAGGGAACCCACTAACACAACGTAAGGTAATCCATTACACCAAGACGCGGAGAAATGCAATGGGTTACACGGAATATTTGGCTCCTATTTTTTCTCCAGCGCTTTTTCCACGGCAGAGCGAATGCCGTCCCCGCGCAGATCGCGGGCGATGATATTTCCATCCGGGCCGATCAGAAAAATCGCCGGAATCCCGTCCACCCCATATTGGGCCGGAACCGTCGCCTCCGACCCGTCACCCAAAAAGCCCTGGATCCATTTGATGCCGTTCTTGCGCGCAAATTCCTTTGGCGCGGAAGTCTGACTATCCAGGCTAAGACCGATCATGACAAAACGTTCGTCCTTTCCAAAGGCCGCATAGGTCTCTTTCATATGCGGCATTTCCGCCACGCACGGCCCGCACCAAGTCGCCCAAAAATCGAGCAGCACATATTTTCCCTGAAAATCGCGCAGGCGCAATGGCTCGCCGTCGGTGGTCGTAACGGAAAAGGAGGGCGACATGTCACCCACTTTTAACATCACCGCCGGTTCCATTTCCAAAGTGCCGATATCAAAAGGCGAAGCCCCTTCACCCGCCGCCAATTCCGGCACCTTGACCTCCTCGGTCAGAGAGGCCAGCCGCTGGCCGCCTGCTTCCGGGGCTTCCTGCAATTGTCCCTGCAATTGATAATTTCCGGGAGGCACGTCCTCGATCATAAATTTCCCCTGCTCATCCACCATCGGCACAAAGGTGTGATTGGCCCGTTGCCACGCTTTGCCTTCCTCCGATCTCCAATAAATCGCGGCCCAGCGTTTTTGATCTTCGGGACTGGCGGCATTCGGCGAAGGCGGGGGCGGAACGTGCGCCGCCAACCGGACAGAACAGTTCGTCCACACGATGCCGCTTTTATCTGACAGACTAAATTTCCCCGTCACCGTCCGGCCATTTCCATCCGGGTTGACAGTGGTCACACCATCGCTCTGGATCGTGACATACCGGATCGGATTAAAATGATTTTGATTGACACGGCCTAATTTGACCTCGATCGGCGGCACGTTGCTGATGACATACCTCCCCTGTTCATCCGTCCGGGTGGAAAATATTTCGGGCGCAAAAGCCAGGCCGTGCTGTTGCGGAATGGTGAACGCCTCCATGATCCCCACGCCCTGACCGGCGGCGGGCTTTCCGCCCGTTAAAATCGTCCCTTCAATTTTACCCCACGGTTTCAATTTGATGTTGAACGGCCCTTCCGCATAAACCAAATCGAACTCCGCATAACCTTCCTCATGCGCGACGTAAATCGTATGCGCGCCCTTTTCCGGTCCAAAAGAAAACGCGCCGGACGAATCCGTCACCGTCACCAGAGCAAATTCCTTGTTTTCAAAACGCCGCCGCCCCAACACCGCCCCCTGCTCGTCCGTGCCCAAAACCAATTCCGCATCCACCGCCGGGCGGCCATCCGGTAATAAAACATGCCCCTCTAATCCGAGTCCCGGCTTCAACGCCAATTCCACTTGTTCATCGCCATCGCCGGGAGAAAGTTTTCCGGTTGCGGACGGCAAATGTCCGGCAGCGGTGACTTCGACCACGAACGCGCGCACATCCGATTCCACCGGCAGGGAAAATTCCCCGTTCGTCGCGGTAAATTCGCGACGCGCAATCCCATTGGTCATGGTGCCGAACGGTTTGATGCGAGCCGTGAATTTTTCCAGCGGCTGTTTGGTCGTGGCGTCGAGCACCCGTCCCACCACCTGTGTCTTCATCCCGTCCACCCGTTTTCGCAAAACGATGACCTTCTCCACGCCATCAGCCGCCAGCGCGGTCGCGGTGAACGGTTGGAACCCTTCGGCCCCAATAAAATACGCCTGCGGTTCAGCCGGGGCCGAGTCCCACCGAAACCGTCCATCCGCCCCGGTGGTGGCGCTCCAATGATACGCCAGCGGTTTGAAATCCAGCCGCTGCAATTCAATCCCGGCCCCGGAAATCCCATGGCCCTGCTCATCCACAATTCTTCCCTGCAAAACGTGTCCCGGTTGCATCACCACTTTGACTTCCGGCATAGCCTTCATCACCACTGCGCTGATGGATTGCGGCGCATTACCCGCCGCCGTCACCGTCAGAAAAATATCATCGAAACGCAGATTAACGATTTTGAACTGGCCATTGGTTTCGGTCGTGATGACGGCACGGGGATGGCGCCATTCTTCATTTTGAATGACCGTGTATTCCGGCAACGGCTTGCCCGCAGCATCGATCACCACCCCGTTCAATTCCAAACCATGCCCCAGAAGCATGACCGCATTCGTCGCCAAATAATCTTGAGGCGGCAATAAGACCACATCCTTCTCCGCCGACTCGCTGCCGAAAGTGGCCCCCATATAATCAGGATGACTCAGCCGGAAAGTGACACTGGAAAAATGTTTCGGCACATGATTACAGAGCCAGCGGCCATTTTCATCGGTGTACTCGGTGTGAAAATTGGGCATGAGCAGCGTGCGTTCCCGGGCGTTCGGATCATCGGGCGCGGGCGCGGAGAAAATCATTTTCACCCCGGGAATCGGCTCGCCTTTTTCATTTTTTACGATCCCGCCGATGACGACGGCCCTTTCCATCTTGGCGGTGTAATTCGTCGGCATCTCCTCGATTTTATCTTTTTGCAGTTTGGACCAGGAAATGATTTTGGTGACGTAACCTTCCTTGCTGATTTGGATGCGATAGGAAAAATCACCGTTCTTCACAGCGGGCAACGGCAGGACGCAGGTTCCGTTGGTATCGGTGCCAAGCGGGTTTCTGATCCAGGCGCGGACTTTGACTTCGGGGATGGGTTGGGCGGCATCGGAGTCAACAACATGAAACTGCATTTCGCGGGAAGAGGCTGCGGGTTGGGCCGTGGCGGTGAAGGCAAGGAATAGGGCGACGGCCGATAACCAATAGCCGATGGCAGAAGGCCAAAATTGCTTAAGCTGGCTGCGCATGTTTCCTCGAAGACAAGGGGATATTAGAGCCTCGAGGTCTCTACTGCTACACTAATTAATACGCCGCTTCCTTGTCCCGGAGGGACGCAACAAACTTTTTTATTTCTTCGATAAAAATCAAAGCAAAACCTCATTAAAACCGCATAAAATAAGGGTTTTATGCGTGTTTGCCTTTTAAAATTTCAATCCTCTCCAATGGGAGGAATTAGGTAGCAAAACTTGATTTCCGGCAACCGTTGGCAACCGCTCTCATGCCTTACGGCTCATCATATCCATCCATCTTCACCTGCCAGCTAATTTTTTCGCCAGGGAGATGCTCCGCACCGAATCGCGGAAGAACCTCTCGCAAATACTGCGCGATTCGTTCTCCCATAGCCATCGCTCGTTTCATAGTAAAAACCGACCGGTGAAGACTCCGGTCTCCGAAAAAATTAATCTCCAAGGTAAATACCTCCACTTCGTCCTCTGGCTCCAGAAAACCGTTCACCTCTATTTGGACATACACAGAATTCTCCGACACGGCCAGAGTCCGGACGACTCCCAGCCCGCCTGCGGTGCCATTCCGTTGCAAGAACTCCTGGAATTTGCTGCCTACATCTTCGTCTTTCCAAAGGACCGCCCGACACCGCTCGCCTGAGGCCGCGTCCTTGTATTTAGGCTCAACGTCAATCGTTACTCCGCAGATTAGATGCTTCTTTCCCAACTCCTGCTGCTGTATCACGATTTCTTCCGGCAGCGGTGCTTGGTCAATAGCAAGCCCGGGCCCTGTGGTTGGCAGACAGCATTTCTTATACTTTTTCCCACTTCCGCAGGGACATGGATCATTCCGTCCAATCTTCTTGCTCATAAGGTTCTCCAATTCTTTCCAGAATCACGACCGAAAGAAAGCTGTTTCTCCGAACACGAAAAAGCCGGTCACCGCTCCACCCAAACCGCGCGCCCCTTGACCGTCCGCCATATTTCAGGGTTGAACTTCAAACCTTGCACCTTAAACTCAGAACTCATTAATGGCCCCATGCCAAAAAGAACGAATATTAACCGACGGCTCCGCAATCACGCGCTGACCGGTGCTAAAACATCCGCGTCCAATGGCGGTTAGTTCCCGCACTAAAGCGTCGGCCATGCAACATGCCATCCGGCTGCAACTTGCCGTCAAACTCCAGGAAGACCCCACTTACTACAAAACCATCAGTGAGAAATTCGAAGCCGTCCTTCAGGAACTGAAGGACCGCTGGGATGAACAAATCGCCGCGATGGATGCCATCCTTGCGACTATGACACAGGGCAATCCCAGCTATTCCGTTGAGGGCATTGATGCCAAGGTTCACGGCCCATTCTTCGGCATCCTGCGGACCGAGGTGGAGCGGGTGAGCGGCTCTTCCCTCGACCAGGATGCCGCAATCTTGCAACGGGTGGTCGATCTGACTCGCAAGGTCGTTGAGCACATTCAGCAGGAGATTCGCACCGTGGATTTTTGGCAGGACAGTATCCCCGCGATCAAGGCCGCTGTTGTTCGCCCGGATGGTCTGGCATTTACTCGCGAAAGAATCCGGAATGCCTACCTCGGTGCCTGGGGCTATGAATTCCATCAATACCAAAGTGAGAAGGCGATCGCCCAACAGGAGATCCGTCGTTTGGAGGCAGACGCCAACCGGGTAAGACAAGCGTTGAGCGGGATGCCCGAGGGAAAAACGGTAAGTGTATCCACTGTTCCCGTCGGTGCTACCCGCTGGGGTTGGTGGGGGTTGGCTACGGCGTTGATATTGCTCAACATCTTTGCTGTTTTGAACACCGCCGGCTATTTCCGGTTTCAAACCCAAAGCTGGTTCCTTGCCATCCTGATGGCGGCACCATTGTTGTTTGTTTCGTTGGCGATCAAACCCGTCTTTCAAAAATTGCCCGAGGGAGCGCGCCACCGGGCGGGTTGGGCCATGGCAGTCGTAGGGATTATGGCCTTTATTGTTTTCATCATTTCGGTGGCGGTTCGCGCGATTCCGCCCGGCATTGACCAGGTTCTAGATGGCGCGCAGGTCCGCTCTAACGCATGGATCGGCTGGCAATTGGCCGCGCAAATCCTTCTGGAAGTTGTTGTCGCCGCGGCGCTCTGGTGGTGGTTGCTCGAATTGATGATTAGTCCCGCGATAATCATTGCCAACCCAGATTATGACCGACTGAATATCCGGCTGGCAGCCATAAATTTGGCGATGGAACCATATCGTCAGCGCTTATCTCGCGCCGAAGGTTCTCTCTTGGAACACGCCAGCAGCCTGCAATTCTGGACCAAATCGGCCGAGGGCATCTTTCTCGCTTACCAGGAAGAGGAAAATCGTTGCCAAGCGCGGGTCGCCGCATTGGATCTATGGCCGGACGCTTAAACCCCGTTTCAACCAAAAAACACCACCATGAACACTACAACCTTATTCCACAAATTTGCCGCCGTCATCCTCTTACTGCTGGCCTTGATGGCCGTGCCCACTGCACCAGCCGCTGTCAGCGTTGCCGTCGGACTCAGCCCGTATTCTCCTCCCGATGACGCCAAAATAATTCGTCGCCAGGTCAGTAAATTTGTCCTCGAAGCGCCCCAGGGAACCGTGGTAACACTTTATGATGCCTATGCTCTGAACGAAATCGCTCGGTTTGACATTCCCCTCTTGCACTTTGATTCGCCGGAGGAACGAGCCCACCGCTTGGCCGTCCCTTTTGCTCATTTGGCTAAATGGTATGAGCAATCCGCTCGTCTCCCTGCGGTGTCTTCCGCAAACGACACGGGCGCGCTGCGTGTTCCGGAATTCCTGGAAACAGTGGCCAGAGGATTTTCCGGGCAACCCGGAGCAGTTTTATTGGTCGGCAGCCCGTTGGACCTGGCTTTGGATGAGCCGGATTTTTCCATGGTCGGAGGCAAAATCCCATCGGACGCTCACCTTCTCACCAATTTGGTCGGCAGTATCTATGGCACGGCGGACAAAGTCGGCCGGTTGCGTGGCCTGCTGATTCACTATTGCTACCTTCATGAGAGTGCTTGGCAAAACCAATTGTTCAAGGAAAGCGTGCATCGCTTTTGGTCACTTTTCTTTGCGCAACAATCCGGGCAGTTGGTTAATTTCACAGCCGATCTAAACCGCGTCTTTGCCGATGCAATCCGTGATGCCATGCCCGCTGTTGGGACTTATAAATTGGATCCGCAGGATCGGGCATTAGAAATGCGGCAGGTCCAGGCACGAAAAATCCCAGTCGCCACTCCCAGGTTTAAGGCGCCGCCAAAACCGTTTGTTCCGCCCTCCGCTCCTTCACCCGTTCAGGTTATCCCTCCGCCTCAACCACCAGAAAAACCCGAGCCTAAGATTGTCCAGGCTTCCATCCCTCAACCGGTCGCGGCCCCGGTTTTGCCTGACGTCCAGCCGCTACCCATTGTCGAAAATCCTCCAGCCCCGCTGCCTCCGCCCGCTATTCCCGTCGCGCCCCAAGGCCGCATCGGAATTGCGGCGTGGTGGCTGGACGATGCCGATATTGATCTTTACGTAGGGATTCCTGGACAGCATGAACTGTCTTATAAACACACTTCTCACAAATTAGGAAAACATTATCGCGATATCAGGCACGCCTCCAAGGTGGGGGCCGGGAGCCAATGGCGGGACCAATGGGAATATGTCGAACTTTCCGATGAGGTTGCCATAAATCAGATTGCCGTCTGGTTGAATCTTTATCGCGGTTGTGGTCACCCGGTTGCAGGAAAAGTGCGTTTTCAATTCGGAGATGGCCGCATCTTTGAATCTTCGTTTACCATTAATTCCTCGCATGGAAACTTTGGCAAGGACGCAGCATCTAGACAAGGCAGCCCATGCTGGGTTCCAATCAAACTCCAAAAGGTGATTAACAATTAAGCTTATGCATCTCCGCCGCCTACATTTGACAGAGCAGATAACCCTTCCTTTTAACAAACCCATGCACCCTCCGCTGGCCGGGGCCATCGGCCTGCGCCTGATTGCCGGGGTGGCCCTATTGACGATTGGCTTGGCCAGTATGGCATGGCTTTCCCGATCCGCTAAATTGTCGAGTCCAGATTCTTTACCCAGACCGGGATTACCTGATTTAAGAGCCAAAGCCGTCGCCGCCGTAAATAAGTTGCGTCGTGAGGCCGCTGGAAAATTTCAAGAACTTGCCAATGATCACGAGGCCATTGCGCGCAAGCGGTTGGCGAGCGCGGTCACGCAATGCGTTGAACGATCACGGCAAAAGAAAGATTCATATGCGGATTGGTTGTTATCAACGGGCGCGACCTTGAAATTTGCCCAGGCATGGTACAATAACCGCCTGGCTGGAATGCTGGAAGCGGCCACAGAGCAGCGTTTGCTCTCGCGGCAAGAACTGGCAGGTGCGGCCAATGGCGAGGCGGAATCTCTCCGGGCCGACTTAATCACCCGCGCCGACGAAATCAGCCGCGAATACAATGATCGGATTGCGGCGGTTCTCAAGCAGTTTGACGTGGCGGACCAACTGAAGGTTGAAGCGGTTCAGCTTCCGCATTATTCCGTGGACGAAATGAAAGGCCCGGCAGTTGCTTCCAATCTGGAGTCGCTGGCCAACTTCATCGGCGCTGGCCTCGTTGGAGACTACGCCGGGAAAGAATTCATTAGTTGGCTGGGAACCAAAGTTGCCGTCACCGCCGGGAGCGATTTGGCCTTTGCGGACACCGGTCCGGTGGGTTGGATTGCTGGCCTGACCGTTGGCTTTGCCGCCCAATGGGCCGTGGATAAATACTGGATCAAGCCACGTTTGCTCCGCGAGTTGGATGGCCAGTTGGACAACGTGGAGCGCAAACTTTTGTCCGTGAACAGTCCAGTCTTAAAGCTGGCTGCCGATCAGGCTGATTTAGCCCGGCAAGCTGCTAAACAATTGGAAAAGCCGTTCTCCACCCAGAACCTCGAAAACCAAAACATCCAGCCATTTGCGCTGGCGCAGTAATACAAAATTAACCGGCGTTATGAAAAATATTTATTCCGATCGTATCGCAAGGCTTGGCTCACTTATGGCATTGCTCCTGATGGGGAATTTTCCAGCGCATGCGGGTGTGCCGACTGCTCCATTCTTCTGGCTCACCGAAGTATTCACCCAAAGCGAAGCCAAAGAAATCACCCAAACCAGTGCGAAAAAAGCCGCCCAGGAAGCCGAAGAACTGGTCGCGGGCGAGGGTATGAAAGCTTTCGCGCAGAGCGCGGGGTCGAAGGAGTTGGCCACCTTGATTCGAACTGAAGGCCGGAAGGCGGCGGAAGCCAGCGGTGCAGTTGCGTCCCGAATGGGAATGCAGCCGGAGGCGGTTGCTCTCCACGTAAGCCAGTACGCCCGTGTTTATCGTCGCGCCGGATTTGCCGAGGAGGCAATCGAATTTGGATTGAAGCACGGCGATGCTGGCCGGTTTTTTGTCAATCGTCCCGAATTGTTTGCCGCATTGAAGAATTCGGGCGTGCTTGAAAAAGGCAGTCGAGAAATTGTGAAGGAATCTTGGAACTTGGTGAGGGATTCGGGTGGCAGTTGGCAACGGCTGCGGGCCTGTTTAACTGAGTCAGGATTAAACAACGGTGTCGGGCGTGATTTCTGCGAAACACTCTTCATTAATCGTGCCCGGGCTGGCGGTGTTCCCGGCATGTTGCCTGGAACTGAATTGGTCAGCGGGCACATTGGCAAGGGCCGGCAGGGAATTGACTTTCTCCTCCCGGAAGCAGGTTCTCGTCTGCGGGTTATCGAATTTGGCACCGGCGCGAAACCGGCACGAGCCGGTGAAATGTCCTTTGGGCACATTCGCAATCAATTGGCGGATTTCATGGAAAAAGCTTCCCCGGACATGAAGGTAAACCTTCGAGGCCAAGGCCTGGACCCGCGTTTATTTGATTCTGTCCAATTACGCGACCCCCATTTTCCCATCGAACGGTACGTGCAGCGCGAAATTTATGCCACTGAAGCAAACTCTTCCCTGCTCGATAAACTCGGCGCCGACGTGCGGTTCGTTGAGCTTCCATGAATGACCATCGTTCACGAATAAGTTTCCTATGCCACGCTTTTGTTGCAATTCAACGCCAACCGGAATGAAGCGTCCCACAAAGACAATTTCAGGTCTGGATGTTCAGAAGGAGGCTTTCTGCGGGATTCCTCGTCCGCGTCCGGCTCCTGCTTCGGCACCGTGCTACGCAAGGTGCCTCAGCAGCAGCCGTCCGCTCACGGTTATATTGTAAATGAGAAAGTATCCCCATCACCTACTTCCTCAAGCTTTCCCACTGAGTCACCATTAATTGAAACCTCCACATCAACGGTTTGGTTGGTTATGCTGGTTGTGTTGAATTGAACCCATCCGTCTTCGTCTGTATCACCAGTTTCGTGACTTACAATGTAAGTCACTTTCACACGAGCATCTTCTTCCGGGTCGCCATCCTCGTTTATAACACGGATTGAGTAGTTTATATCGTTTAACATAATTTTTCATGTGTTGGATTTCTAATTTTCATTGCGTGATCAGTGGCCGCCGTAAAACCACTGACACCAGCTTCGTTGATTCGCCTGCGATATACTTGGTTTATGGATGTTTCCGAATTAACTGACTCGATCCAACTCAATCATTTAACGCCAAACTTAAGGACAGAGCCAGCCTTTTAAGCCATGTCTGCCGCGTAGTTTTCAAAACAGGACAAATTGGGAGATAGCAAAACAGGACAGTTTTTATTTGGGGCGATCGGTGAAGAGCAGGACGGGTTTTTGGGTGGGTTCGGGCGGAGCGGCGAGGACGGAATGATGACCGGAGGGG
>CAIYOY010000234.1 GCA_903927905.1 uncultured Verrucomicrobiales bacterium
GAGCGACATCAAAATTTCCAACATGAAAGTGGAACAGGCCGCGCGGCGTCCGCAATTATCCATCCGGGAGATCCACACCTATCTTCGCCTGCATCCCAATATCAACCACAAACAGCAAGTCATGTTGTCCACGCAATTGGAGGGGCGGGTCGCCGAGGCGTTCACTTGTCTGGCCGTGGTTTTGATCGCGCTGCCTTTTGGCGCGGGTGCTGGCCGACGCAATATTTTTGTCGGCGTGGCCTCGAGCATTTTTATCTGTTTCGGTTATTTGATTCTGCAACGGATTTTCTTTGGCCTTGGCACCGGCGGTTATGTGCCGCCCGTGGTCGCGGCCTGGCTGCCGAACGCCTTGTTTGCCGCCGTTGGCATCGGCTTGGTTTCACGAGTGAGATAAATTTCTTTTTCAGATGGACGAACTTGCTGAACTGAAAGCGCGCTATGAACGACTGGAGTTGCTCTACCAAGTCGGCAACGTCATTCATTCCACGCTCGACCCGCAACAAGCCCTGCAACTCATCGTGCAGGAATGTGTCCGCACCACTCGCGCCACCAGCGGTTCCATCGCGTTGATCAACCCCAACAACCGGTTTCTGGAATTTCAGGCTTCCACCGGCCACATGGCCAATACGACCAAATTAAAATTACGCGTCGGCGAAGGCATCACCGGCTGGGTCGCGCGCACGGGCAAACCGGCCCGCGTGGATGATGTCCGACTTGACAGTCGTTATGTCATGGTCCGCCGCAGCATCCGTTCCGAACTGGCGGTGCCGCTGGAAGTGATGGGCGAGATTCGCGGCGTGCTGAATGTGAATTCCGACCGCGTCGGGGCCTTCACCCAGGCCGACCAGGAATTGTTGCAGGAATTGTCGGTGCAGGGAGCCAAGGTCATTCACAACACCTGGCTCTATGAACAATTCCGCCAGAAGGCGCGGCTTTTGGAAACGCTGGTCAATGTCAGTCAAACAATTAATTCCACGCTCAACGTCAATGAAGCCCTCCACGTCATCACGCGCGAGGCCTGTAATTTGATGGAGGCAAAAATGTGCTCGCTGTTGTTGCTGGATGAAACGGGCGAATGGCTGGATTTGCGCGCCAGTTCCGGGGCCGGAGCGGCCTATGTGAAAAAACCGCGTTTGAGCACGGCGGAGAGTTTCATGGGCATCGTGGTGCGTCGGCAGAAACCGTTGCAACTGGAGAACGTTCAGGTCTCCGGACGTTATTTTCAGGTAGATATCGCGCGGCGGGAGGGACTGGTTTCCTTGCTCAGCGCGCCACTAGTTTTCGGCGGGCAAACCATCGGGACGCTGAATGTTTACACCGGCGAGCCGCACAGTTTTTCCAACGAAGAAATTCACATCCTGCTGGCTTTAGCCGAACTTTCCGCCGTGGCCCTGGAAAAGGCGCGGCTGTACGAACGCGTGGTGGATGTGGAGGAACAGTTGCGCCAAAACGAAAAACTTTCCGCGCTCGGTCTCCTCGCCGCCGAGGTGGCCCATGAGATCCGCAATCCGTTGACCGTGATGAAAATGTTGTATCACTCATTGCAATTGGATTTCGCCGCCGGCGATCCACGGGTGAAGGACGACGCCATTCTCCGTGAAAAAATGGATCACCTGAACAAAATCGTGGAGCAGATCCTGGATTTTGCGCGCAGCACGGAGCCGCAATTGAAGCCGGTCAATGTCAATCAATTGATTGACGACCTCGGATTGCTGACCCGGCATAAGCTGCGCAATCAACTGATTCAATTTGTCCGCCGGCTCGCGCCGGATCTGCCGTTGGTCATGGCCGATGCGACGCAATTGTCCCAGGCTTTTTTGAATCTCACATTGAACGCGGTAGATGCCATGCCCGAAGGCGGCACGCTGACGATTTCCACGCGCGCCCTGCACCTCCCGCGCAGCAGCCCAAAACCGACGCACGTGGTCATCGAATTCAAAGACAACGGCCGCGGCATGCCGGACGAACAACAAAAGCGCGCCTTCACCTCCCTCTTGAGCACGACCAAACATAAAGGCACCGGCCTGGGCCTCGCCATCGTCGGACGCGTCGTCGAAACTCATCGAGGAAAAGTAAAGATCCGCTCGCAGGAAAAAGCCGGGACAACAATCAGCATCACGCTGCCGGTCTAATGACAAACACGGCGCTGGTTAATCAGGGACTCGCGCTCCCGGCCAGACTAATTCCGAAAGCCGATCAGTCGGCTGCCCGCCCGCCCAGCATATCCCGCGCAGCAAAAGAATCCGAAAAAGCGGATCATCAAATGTCCACGAGAAATGCCCAGGAATACTAACAAAGACGCGGCCCTTGCCTTGTTCACGCGTCCAGATCAACGGGCGTGGTTTCCCGCCTTCTTCTCCGCTGGCGAGGAGGTGGATGTTATTCGTGTCCCCGATCAGGTTCCAATAACTTTCATCCACGAAATGAGTTGGATTAGGCAAGCCAGCGGTGATCGGGCTTGGCTCCAGTTTTAAATCCAATGCGCCATGACGGAAGGCGGAAGCGCCACCGCGCCAAGCCAAGCCAATGCGTTGTGCCAGTGCTTCCACGTTGGTGTGGCCGTCCACGGCGTAATGCAAAAAAACCGCGCCGCCGCCACGCGCTAGAAATTTATCCAATCCCCGGGCGTGGGCTTCCGTCTCCCAACCGGGCAGATTGGAATAAAAAATGATAACGTTGGCATTGGTCCATTGCCGCGCGGAAGGCCATTCCCAGGCTGTGTCAACCGAAACACCTTCGGCCAGAAGGAGCAGTTGCGACCAGCGCTTTTGCCAGAGCGGATAATCATGTTCACCCGGCCCGTGATCTTTTGGCCCCGCGCAAAGCAGAATATGAAACAGCGAAACCTTCGCGCTCTTAACAGTGGACGTTTTTAAAATGGCCTCCACTTCGGCCCGCTTGCGGGGCGGCGGTTCGTGGGGCGCTTCGATGGGTGCCGGTTCGAGTCGCGGGGAGAGCAGAAAAGTCATCAGGTCTTTCATTTCAGCCGCCGACAACGCCTTGTCCAAACCTTCCGGCATCAAAGACAAACCGGTCGGCTTGATGAATTTTATTTTGCTCTTGGGCACGACCGTCCGTCCGCTGGCATTGGCCAGAACCACCTCATCACCCGCATCAGTTTGCAAAACTCCCAGCACGTCGTCCCCATCCAGCAACTCCACGCGATAAGCCAGATGATCCGGATTCAAGGCCGCGCTCGGCTGGCTGATGTCTTTGAACACACTCGCGTAATCACGATGCACCAGATTGGAAAGATCAGGGCCGACCTGGCTGCCTTCGCCGGCGACAGAGTGGCATTTATAACAGGCGACTTTCTCACCAAAGAAAATCTTTTTTCCGCGCAGCCAGTTTCCACCGGCGAGTTGCGGGTCGGCGGCGGGTGAAGATTCAGCTTTAGCCCTGGCCCACGGCACAAAAAACCGGCGCAACGCCAGCGCGCGCGGACGCGGATCGTCCGCCGTGAAATAAGTGACTGTCAACTGCGGCGATTTTTTCCCCGTGGTCAGCGAAACCTCGAACGGCAGCCACTGTTCCTGACTTTGGTGCGTGAAGGAGATCGGTTTGTCTCCGTTTGATTTTTTTGTCTGGCCATTGAACTCGACCGCGAAAGGCACCGTAGCGGAAAACACCCCCGTAACATTTTCCAGCGGCCTTTCATAATCGAGCTTCGATCCCGGCTGCACCGCCGGTTGCAGCATCTCCCAAAGATTAAGCTGGCCGCGCAACGTCAGTGTGCCCCGCTTTTTAAGGTCCGCCCAAAGTCGGTCGTGCTCGGCGCTACCCGTCGTGAATTTTTCCGAAACCGCCAGATCCACATGCGGCAGCCAACCGGACCATTCCACCTTTTTCGTTTTCCATTCGACCGCCAGGCCGTTCAAATCCGACGCCAGATCCATTTGCGGGAATGCGGAAGCCGCGCCCGCTGTCAACAATGGTAGGGTGATGCCATAATTAACCGCCGCATCCAACGGTGTGGTATTCAAGATCAACGTCCGCTGATCGGGGGTGAAGCTCGCGCTTTCCACCGGCACATTATAACGCGGCGTGGCCAATTGATTTTGCACCACCGCATAGCCCGGCCGCTTCACCTCGAAGCGATCACCCGCCGTGACATATTTCCCCTGCGTGATCTGCGCCTGTTTGGCGAGGCCCTTGAGCGAGGCCGGATCAAGCGGGCGATCAAACGCAATGCGGATTTCCGATGGCCCACCATGCCAGGCAAGAACCGGTTGCGGCGTTTCTTTCTGCGTGAAACTGATTTTAAAAAGTCGCCCGATGCCGGTCGGCCCCGTGCCCCAATCCGGTTCACCGCTGTGCGTGGACACCAGCAAATCGCCCTGCGGCGAAACACAGGCATCCACCGTCATGTTGGTCAGGCAGGCGATGAGCTGTGATTTTGCCACATACCCTGCCGCCGTCTTCACCAACGAAGTCCGCCAAATTTTCCCGCGTGAATAGCCGGTGACAATCGCATCACCCTCCCACGCCGCTGGCCCAAAAACCGGCCCGCCATTGACCGGCTCATCGAAATTTAACCCACAAGTAGATTCATGTTGCGGCGCATAATCAAACACGCTCGGCTCATCAATCACGTTCGGCAGATGCTTCGGGTGCCGAGGCGGAAAGCCATAATGCCGCCCTTGCTGGATATACAACAATTCATCCAACGGATTGCCATTCGGCAACCAGGTCGCGCCTTCCTGGTCGGTGCAAAACAGATCACCGTCCTTGGTGAAAGCCATGGCCACCGGAAAACGGATGCCAGTACAGACGATTTCCCGATGCTTAAAATCCGGCGACACCTTCAAGATTGTGCCGCGCTCACTTTTAAGACTGTAAGCCGACTGGCCATTAGTCTTATCAATCAAATAAGCATCGGTATAATTCGCCGCGCCTAGCCCGAAAAAGATATTATTCTCCTTGTCCACCGCCACGCCGAGCGCATCCACCCCGTGCCAGATCTGTTTCCAACCCGTGGCCACGATGATTTCCTCATCCGCCTTGTCATCTCCATTCGTATCCACCACCAGCGAGGTTTTGCCTTTCGACGCAATAAAAAGTCCTTGGCCGCGCGCATACCCTGGAGGAGTCAACGCCATGCCGATCGGTGCCAGAATCGTACTGTTCGTCCAAAATAATTCCGCCTTGTCTTCCAACCCATCGCCATCCGTATCGCTCAAAAGATAAACCTGCCCATTGTAACCCAGCGCCACCACCTTGCCATCCGGGCGATATTTTATGTCATTGATATTAGGCAGCGAAAGCGGCAACTCCCGCACGGTGAATCCCGGAACGAGCATTTGCACCGCCGGCGGATTGGTCGCGGAAAACGAAGCCGCGCCCAAAACGCCCGGCCACAGCGAGACCAACAGAGCCAATTTAAAAAAACGCAAGGTCATGGCCATATTCGACGCAAAAACTCGGGAAAACATCAGACAATTTTGTCGCCAGACCGGGCCAAAGGGCAACCCGCTTTTTGAAGGTCTTTTGCTAAAAGATGACTAGCTGTCAAAAAGTTCGTGCATTTGACCGAAAAACCGGTAAATCTTTCCCGCATGCAGCCCGTCATTGACACCAAGCAGGCTTCGTTGGTCGAAGCCGAGGTGCAAGCCGCTTATGTGGATATGTTTCCGCAAGGCGACAAAAACTATATCCCCAAGGCTTTCAAATGGGCGACCGACTGCTTTATCGGCCGATACCAAGACTACCAGCCGATTGACGCCCGCTACCACGATCTCGAACACACCTTGCAAGGAGCCCTCTGCATGGCTCACTTGCTGCATGGCCGCCACATTGCCGCCGCCGAACCGCGCTTGACCCAGCGCCAGTTCGAATTGGGCATCCTCGCCATCCTGTTGCACGACACCGGCTACCTGAAAAAGAAGGGCGACAACGAAGGCACCGGCGCCAAATACACCTTGATCCATGTGGATCGCAGCATTGAGTTCGCCGGGAAATTGATGCACAGCCACGATTACGCCGTCGAAGACATTCTCTCTGTGCAAAATATGATCCGCTGCACCGGCATCAATGTCACCCTCAACACCATTCCTTTTCAGAATGAACTGGAAAAAATCACCGGCTTCTCCCTCGGCACCGCCGATCTCCTCGGCCAGATGGCCGCGCCGGATTACGTCGAGAAGCTTCCCATCCTGTATTCCGAATTTGCCGAATCAGCCACGGCCAACGCCGGCAAAATGAAAGCTGGCGGCTTCTTTAACAGCGCCCGCGACCTGATGGAAAAAACCCCGATGTTCTGGGAAAAATACGTCCAAAGCAAAATAGACAAAGAATTTCTCGGCCTCTATAAATTTCTCGCCCAACCCTATCCCGACGGCCCGAACCCCTACATCCAAACCATCGAAGCCAACATCATCCGCTTAAAAGGTCATCTGGCCGAGACGGCCAAGCCAGTTTGAAGCGGGGAAGCCAAGATGAACGGGCGACGATACCAGATTGAATACGGGGAATCAGCCTTGGCCGATTTAGATAATCTGCCAGCGGATCGCAGGGCGCAAATCCTCCGAAAAATTGAGCGACTGCAACAAGGCCTCGTCGGCAATATCAAGCGGTTGCATGATGCCGAAGCTGGATTTCGTCTGCGCATGGGCGATTTTCGGGTCTTGTTCGATGTCGAAGAAGATGTTATTATTATTCGTAAGATCGGAAATCGCAAAGACGTTTATGACTAAAACGCTGGAACGAGAAATCACCCGCAAGGTTCGCGAGAAACGCGAAGAGCTTTCGGCTGTCCGCGAGGAAGTGGACGATATGCTGGACCATCTGGATCTGCTTGAAGCCCGGGCCCGGGATGCTGGCAAACCCCGCCTGAGTCACGATGAGGTAAAAAAGCGTTACGGGATTAAATGATCACGAGCGCCCGTCGCCGCTCTAGCCTTGCGCCCTGCGTCCGAAGTCCCCAAATTCATTTCAATGTCGCGTGACTACGTATTACAACCTTTTCGCCAGACGGTTCATCCGCAAATTGATTACGCGGCGGAACTGAACGAACAACAGCACGCCGCCGTGACCGCGCCGCCCGGCCCGGCGCTCGTCATTGCCGGTGCCGGTTCCGGCAAAACCCGCACCCTCACTTATCGCGTCGCCTATCTGTTGGAGCAGGGGATCCCCGCCGATCGCATTCTCCTCCTGACCTTCACCAACAAAGCCGCCAAAGAAATGATGCACCGCGTCACCGATCTGCTCGGCGCAGAAGTTCCGGCGATGTGGGGCGGCACGTTTCATTCCATCGGCAATCGCGTGCTCCGTCGCCACGCCAAAATCCTCGGCTACACTCAGGACTTCTCCATCATGGATCGCGACGACGCCAAGGAACTCCTCCAGGCCTGTCTCGCCGAAATGGACATAGACACTAAGGCCGTCAAATTTCCCAAAGCCGATGTGGCCGCCGACATTTTTTCCCTCGCCATCAACAAAGAATGGCCCGTCGAAAAAATCCTCGAAGATCAATTCGATTACTTCAGTCATTTAACCGTTGAACTCGCCGATCTGCAAAAGCGTTACATCGCCCGCAAACTCGCCACCAACGCGATGGATTTCGACGACCTCCTGTGCCTCTGGCTCAAGCTCCTAAAAAATCACCCGGACATTCGCGAAGAATATCAACGCCGTTTCCAATTCATCCTCGTGGATGAATATCAGGACACCAACAAGATCCAGGGCGACATCATTGATCTCCTCGCCGAGAAACACAAAAACGTCATGGTCGTGGGCGACGATTCCCAGAGCATCTATTCCTGGCGCGGCGCGCATTTCCTGAACATCCTGAAATTTCCCGAACGCTATCCCGGCGCGAAAACCTATCGCATCGAAACCAACTACCGCAGCACGCCCGAAATTCTCGCGCTGGCCAACGCCGCCATCGCCGCCAACATCCATCAATTCCCCAAAGAACTCGCGCCCGCCCGCAAATCCGGCGATAAACCCGTCGTCGTCACCTGCAACGACGACAACGAACAAGCCGCCTTCGTCGCCCAGCGCGTTCTCGAGCTTCGCGAAGAAGGCGTGAACATCAGCAACATCGCGGTGCTTTATCGTTCCCATTTTCACGCCCTGCAACTCCAACTCGAACTCACCCGGCGCGGTCTTCCTTTCAGCATCACCAGTGGCATCCGTTTCTTCGAGCAAGCCCACATCAAAGACGTCGCCGCGTATCTGAAACTCATCGTCAACCCGCGCGACGAACTTTCCTTCAAACGCATCGTCCGTCTCCAACCCGGTGTCGGCGCGAAAGCTGCGGATAAACTCTGGGCCGCATTCCAAAACGCCGCCACCGAAAAAACGCCACTGGCCGTCGCCCTGCAAAAATGTGTCGCGCTCGTTCCAAAAAAAGCCGCCGTCCACTGGGCCCAATTCACCCCGACCATCGCGCAACTTGAAGAAACGGAAACCCGCAAGAGCGCCTCAGACATGATCCGCATCGTTCTCGAAGCCGGCTATGAGGACCATCTTCAGGAAGAATACACCAACTACCTTTCCCGGCAGGAAGACCTCGAACAACTCGCCAGCTTCGCCCTGCAATTCCAGAGCGTCGAAGAATTCCTCAGCCAACTCGCCTTGCTCACCAGCGTCGAAGCCGAAGACGACAAAGCCGCCGCCGAAGACGGTGAACAACTTCGTCTCTCCACTATTCACCAGGCCAAAGGTCTCGAATTCGACGTCGTCTTCATCATCATGCTCTGCGACGGCCTTTTCCCCTCGTCGCGTTCCTCCGAGTCCGTCGAAGGCGAAGAAGAAGAGCGCCGCCTATTTTACGTCGCCATCACCCGCGCCCGCAACCAGCTCTACCTGAGTTATCCGCTGATCCGTTTCAGCCCCGGCGGCACCGGCGATCCGATGCAACTGCCCTCGCGCTTTCTCAAGGAACTTCCGGCTGAATTGACCGAAGAATGGAATCTCCGCACATTTTGAAGCAATCCATTAACGAAATGATCAGCCCTTGAGCAGTTGTTTCACCAGGACTTTTGATTCCGTTAAATATTTATCCACCAGTCTCGGAACAAATCGCTCCGATAAAAGAAGCGTTCCTGGGGAAATATGACGCATTGATGCACCATAATAACGAAGGACAACCAGTTGATACTTTTTCCTACTGCCCGAATTATTATGGGCGATTTTATTTCTGACGGCCCTCATTTCATCGATAACGTCAGAATGGTTGGTCAGAGTGGTTAAAAAATGTTCTGAGGCGTCTATCACATAACGACAGCTTTCTTTAATATCAGATAACGCCCGGTCATCAGCGACCCGCGCGTCGGCGAACACACCGGCTGCACATAAAAATTGTCAAATACAGTTCCAGCCTTCGCCAACTTGTCGAGATTGGGCGTTTTGATTTCGCTGCCGCGCCAGCCGACATCATAGGAGCCGAGATCATCCGCCAGGATGAAAACAATGTCCGGCTTTTCCACCGCGCGAACCGCCAGACCGAGGCTCAAAACCCCCAGGAAAATAAATAATTTGGTTTTCATGTTAAGGCAGGGATTTTCTCCACTGTAGCGCCTTTTCTGTCAATCGTTTGGTTACCTCAGGCAATTTATCCGCGACATTTTGCGTTTCTTTCACGTCCGCTTCCAGATCATACAACTCCGCCCCCGAGCCGTCCGCATTGACCAAAACCTTCCAATGCCCGTCGCGAATGGCGACATTCGGGCTGCGGTCGCGCGGCTTCTTGGGATAACCAAAAGAACTGTTGCGGCCGTATTCCCAGAGCAGCGGATGACTGCGCTCAACTGTTTTCCGAAGAGCGCCTTTTCCAAATTTTCCCCATCAAAAGCGCTCCCTTTCGGCAAAGGCACACTGGCCAGCGAACAAAAAATGGGAAACAGATCCACCCCGCCGAGAATGGATTGATCATCCACCCGACCCGCCGGAGTATGGCCCGGCCACCGCACAATAAACGGCATCCGCGTGCCGCCCTCATAAAGACTGATCTTGCTGCCGCGCAAACCACCCGTGCGCGAACCGCCAAACGCTGGCAACGGCCCGTTGTCGCTCGAAAAAACCACCACCGTATTTTGTTCCAAACCCAACTCCTTCAAGCCGTCTAGGAATCGGCCCACCTGGCGGTCATATTCCTTCAGCACCTTTTTGAAATTCACATTGCTGTCGTCGCCTTCCTGTTTTCGCTTTAGATTACTTCCCTCCGGCACCCACGGCGTATGCACGTCGTCTGGCCAAAGATTCACATAACAGGGTTGGCCCTTGTGTCGCTTCAAAAAATCCAGCGTCTTATCCACAAAATACGCCGTGCGATCCCAGCGCTTCACCTTGTCCTGCGCCGACCAGATCCAATTCGTCGCCGTGATGTTCGGGTCCGGCTCGGGACTTTCGTAAGTGCCGGCGTGTTCATCAAAACCATAGGCGCTGAAATGTGGCGCATTGGTCACATCGCGACCGCCGCCCATGTGCCACTTGCCAAAATGTCCGGTGGCATAACCCGCCTCTTTTAACGTGCGCGCAATCGAAGGAGCCTTCAGATCCAAAAAATCCACCTGTTCAGAAGCGCGATTCCCCGCGCGCGTCTGCAAAAAATTAGTGATCTTCCACCGCGCCGGATACATCCCCGTCAAAAATCCCGTGCGCGACGGCGAGCACACCGGTGACGCCGCATAAAATTGCGTGAACCGCGTACCCTCCTTCGCCAGCCGGTCAATATTCGGCGTCGGCACAAATTTCCCGCCATAACAACCCGTGTCTCCATACCCCATGTCATCCGTCAGAAAGAAAACAATATTAGGCCGCTCCTCCTTGGCCCAAGCCGGAGCAGAAATGAGTGCTGAAAAAACAACCAGAGTCGCCACCATCCGGAGACCTTTTAGTGCCATAAATTTTTTTATTGAATGAAACATTTTGATCTCAAGACCAGACGCCTGAATCTGGTCTTCGGTTACTTTTGAATTTTGGGAAATGCTCTAAACACGTAGCGCCGACTGGCAGCCGGCTGTATCGCCGATTGTTAATCGGCTGGAATCCTTTTGGAACAAGCACCATAAAAATTTACCGCAGTGTAATATCGCACAATTCCTCCCTCTCCACTCTTCACCCTCCACTTCTCCTCGCCCATCGCAACTTCGCCGGAGAGGAGCGCGGATTGCTGTTCCGCTCTTCCGCAGATGGCCGGATTACCTCCCGCGTAATTTCTGCATAAACGCCATCGCGAAATCCCGCCTCAAATGCGCGCTTCACCCGCCGATCTTCCCCCGAATGAAACGTCAAGATCGCCACGCGTCCGCCGGGCTTCAGGCACATCGGCAAATTCCGCAAAAAAGTATCCAGTGCCGAAAACTCATCGTTCACCGCGATGCGCAGCGCCTGGAAAACGCGCCGCACCGAAAGATCGCAATCATCCTTGTTCAGCCGGGGTAACGCTTCCCTAACCGTTTTTGCCAGCGCCTTGGTTGTCGCCAAAGATTTTCCCGCCAGCAAAGGAGCCAATAAACTCGCATGAGGTTCATCCGCATTCTCCACCAATAAAGCCTCCAGGGCCTTGGCCGAAATTTTTTCCAGGAACAAGGAAGCCGGCTGTCCACGTTGCGGATTCATCCGCATATCCAGCGGCCCATCCTGCTTCACCGAAAACCCGCGCGCCGGATCATCAATCTGCATCGAGGACACGCCCAGATCGGCCAGCACCATGTTTACTGGTTTGCCCTCCAGCACTTGTGCCAGCCCGGCAAAATTACTTTTGACCGCTGTAAAAACATCCGGCGAAAACCCTGCTTCGCGCAATCGCGTCTCTGTTTTCGGCAATTCAATCGGATCCACATCCAACCCGATCAATCGGCCGCCCGGCAAAACCCTCCGCAAAATTTCTTGCGCATGACCGCCAAAGCCCAGAGTGCAATCCGCCGCAATTTCTCCCGGCAGCGGAGCGAGCGTTTCCAAAATTTCCGCGACCATGATGGGCCGGTGCGTCCCCGCCGGAGTTTTCCCCGAAGCCAAAACCTTCGCCACCGTGTCGGCATATTTTTCCGGATTATGCTCCTTGTATTTCTCTGCAAACCGCTGCGGGTGCTTTCCCGAATAGCGCACGCGCCGCCGATGAACTTTTGGCGTCGCGTCAGGAGTTGTTGGTTCAGTATTCAAAATAATTATCCACCGATGCTACCATGACTGACCGAGGAATGCCTAATGTTAGCTGAAAGGAGAAAAAACGGAGAGAACAAAATCAGCAAAGCATTGGCCAAGTTCCGACCAGCGAAGAACAAAGGCCTGCTTTATCTTTAGATGAGAAGAAATACCTGCACCATGAAAGCGACAACGAATAAATCGAACCCTTGGAACGGACAAAACTCCGTGTTGTTGGTTCAATCCGGCCCTGCCGGTTGAAACCAGGAAAGGAGTCATTATTATGAATCAGCTCAAAGCGACCATCGAATCCCACCACTTCTTTAAACAATTCAAACCCGAGCATTTGGATTTGATAACCTCCGGGGCCAAAAGTGAGTCCTTCAAACCGGGGGAGATCATTGTTCGCGAAGGCGATCCGGCCAACATGTTTTATTTGATTGAATCCGGCCAGATTGTCCTGGAAACGAAACAGCCCGGCGACGGGCTGGTCTTGATTCAGCATCTGGGACCGGGAGAACTGATCGGTTGGTCTTGGTTGGTGCCGCCGTTCGTCTGGCATTTCAACGCACGCGCCGCTGAACCGACTCGGGTCATCGTCATGAATGGAGCGGCGCTTTTAGCCCAGGCGGAAAAAAATCATGACTTCGGTTTTCAATTGATGAAAACAGTGATGCAAATCGTCCTGCAACGATTGCAGGCCACCCGCATTCAACTCTTGACCAGCAGGCTGCAAACGGAGGCAGCCAGCGCCGCCATTATTTCCGGCAGCCATTGAGCAGATTCAATTGTCCCGTCAATTAATTTGCCGTTGGCATGTGGCTTGGCCTGGTGAATTCCGCCGGAAAGAAATTCAAGCCGTGGATGAAGGCCAGCGATTCCAGATAAACACAACTCTCGGCGGCCATGCGTCGGTCCTGACCGGATGTTTCGCTCAAAAAAGCCAGGGCTGTCCGTTTGACTGGACGGTCGGCCAAACCGCTTTCCAGAACCAGCCGGATTTCATTGGCCAACCGTTTCGCCGTGTGGGCCGCCAGGATGATGATATCCGCCGTTTTGAGACTGCGGGAGGCGCTTTTTTGCGCTTCAGGCTCGGCCAATTCGGTGAAATTCCAGCGTCGCGCAATCAACAAACAGCCGGGCTCAAGATTTTGCTCCAGATGTTTAAATATCCGTTGGGCCTGATCATACATCGCCTTGTCCTCGTAGAAGAGAACAAGCTGGAATTGAGGCAGCTTTCGGGCGATGGCCATGCCCGTCTTTCCCTTTGGCCTGGTTAAACTGTTCTTCATAAAAATACGCGCATCGGATTTGTGCCGCAGAGGTAATTTACAGGACGAAAAAAAGCGCGCTCTCCTCCGGTTGCCAAAAACCGGCTAATTTTTGCCTCGACCTGACAAATCCTTCGCCTTGGAACTCACGCTTTGCCACCCGATAGTGACAACACCGCTTTCTCGCCCGCAAACTGGAATCCCAGCTTCAGGCAGACGCTTCGCATCGGGCGATTCTCGGGCAAAACGTGGCCGATGATCGTGGCCAGTTTTTCGTCCCGGCCGATCTCCACCAGTAATTTCAGCAACTCCGTGCCCAATCCCGCCTTTTGGTCGCGGTCGGTGATGGTGATGGCAAACTTCGCATCGTTGCTGGCGTGCAGGCGCGTCAAACGCCCTACTCCGATAATGGTCCGGCCGCCGGTTTTTGCATTTTTGCGCTCGGCTACCAACGCTATTTCCCGATCATAATCATTGAAACAAATGCGGGAAAGACGGTCGTGGGCGACGCGCTGCTCCAATTTTAATTGACTGAAGTAGCGATAATAAACCGTGCGCTCGGAAAGATTTCCGTGAAATTTTACCATCAATGGCTCGTCCTCGGGCCGAATGGGCCGAATGGTTACGCGCGTCCCGTTTTTCATTTTCCAGGGACGCTTGTATTGCGATGGATAAGGTCGAATGGCGAGCTTCGGCAACTCCTTGGTTTGCGGGTTATGCAGTATGACCCGTCCATCCAGCGCCAGCAAACCCTCCGGTGAGGCCAGTAACGGATTGATGTCTGTTTCTTTGATCCACGGTTGTTCTGCGACCAGTCGGCTGAAGCGCACGAGCAATTGCGCCAGCGCTTCCAGATCCACCGGCTTCCGTCCGCGAACCCCTTTGAGCGCATGGAAAACTTTGGTTTGCTCCATCATGCGGCGGGCCAGAGTGGTGTTCAAAGGCGGCAGGCCAAGGGCGCGGTCCTGAAACGTTTCCACCAGTTGTCCGCCCAATCCAAAAAGAAGCACCGGCCCAAACTGCGGATCAATGCTGCTGCCCAAAATCAATTCGTAACCATCCAGCTTTACCATCGGCTGCACCGTCACCCCGAGGAAATCGCGCGCCGCCACTCCTTTTTTGATCCTGCGCCACGCCTTGCGGACAGCGGACACGTTGCGCAAATTCAATTGCACCCCGCCGACATCCGTCTTGTGCGTGATCGTTTCCGAGTAAAGTTTCAGCACCACCGGATACCCCAATTTCCCCGCGCATTTCACGGCCGCTGCTTCTGTCTTGGCCACATGCGTTGGCACCACCGGAATTCCGTAAGCTGCCAGAATCTTCTTCGATTCGTCCTCCGTCAAAATAGTCCGCCCGGTTTTTCGCGCGGCGCCGATTATTTTGTCCGCCACCTCGCGCCCCGCCACCCCCTCCTCATCGAGCGCCGGCGTTTCGTACAGCGACCGAAGATTATCGCCGTAACGCCACATATATTCAAAGGCGCGCGCTGCCGTGTCGGGATATTCAAAAGTGGAAAGGCGGGAGCGATTTAAAATTTCCCGGCCCGCGTCCAGCGATTCCCCACCCATCCAACAAGCCAGCAGCGGCTTCGTCCGGGTCTTGGCAAATTTGGCCAATTCGTGCGCTGTGGCGGTGGCATCCGTCATCGCTTGCGGCGTGAGAATGACCAGCGTCCCGTCGCTGTTCGGGTCAGCCGCTGTCAATTTAAGCGCATCGCCGTATTTTTGCGCGCTGGCGTCACCGAGCACGTCCACCGGGTTGCCGTGGCTCCATTGCGGCGGCAAAATTTTATTCAACGCGGCGATGGTTTCCGGCTGCAATTGCGCCAACTGCCCGCCACAAGTCACCAGCATGTCCGTGGCCAGCGCGCCCGGACCGCCCGCGTTGGTCACGATGCTCAATCGCGGCCCTTTGGGTGGCGGTTGCTTGGCCAGTTGTTCGGCCATGTCAAAAAGCTCTTCAATGGTCTGCACCCGCAAAATGCCCGCGCGCCGAAACGCCGCATCCAGCACTTCATCACTCCCCGTCAACGCGCCGGTGTGCGAGGCCGCCGCCTTGGCCGCCGAGGCCGTGCGTCCGACCTTGAGCACGACGATCGGCTTGGTCAACGCCACCTCCCGCGCCGCCGAAAGAAACGACCGCGCATCACCGACCGATTCCATGTATATGACAATGCTTTTGGTGTGCGGATCGTCGCCGAGATAATAGATCAGATCACCCCAGCCGACATCCGCCATCGCGCCGACCGAGATGAACGCGCTAAAGCCCACTTTCTCGCGCAAACTCCAATCCAGCACCGCCGTGCCAAGCGCGCCGCTCTGGCTGATAAAGGCAACGCTCCCGGGCAGGGCCGCGCCGGCGGCGAACGTCGCGTTCAACCCTGCATGTGGCACCATGACCCCCAGACAATTCGGGCCGATGGCCCTCATTTTTGCCGTGCGCAATTCGTCCTTCACCTTTTGTTCCAAGGCCGCACCTTCCGCGCCGATTTCCTTGAAGCCCGCTGAGATGATGATTGCGCCTCCGACTCCGGCCTGACCGCATTGCCGGATAACCTCCGGCACACTCGCCGCCGGAGTGACCACCACCGCCAGATCCACTTTTTCCGGCACCGCGCCAACGCCGGGATAAGACTTCATCCCCAGCACCGTCGTTTGAAATGGGTTCACCGGATAGACCACCTCGGCGAACCGGCACAAATTTTCCATCACCGCGAGGCCCACGCTTCCCTCCCGTTCCGTGGCCCCGATCACCGCCACCGACCTTGGTGAAAAAATGGCATCCAATGAATTTGTCATAGTGCTATAACCATGGGCCAACCCAAAGCAGCCCGCTAACCGCCCGTTGCTTTCCCCTGAACAAATTTTGCTGGCTGTGCGGATGATTGCCACAGCCACGTTATTTACTCCGTCACAAACTCATGTTCCTTTTCCCGCACGATCAGAACCGGGCACCCTGCATGTTGCACCACCCGTTCCGCCGTGCTGCCCATCAGCACATGGGCCAACCCGGTCCGTCCATGCGTCGAGAGCACGATCAGGTCCGCCTCCAGTTCCTTCGCCGTCCACACTATTTCCTGGCCTGCGTCCCCGGTCTTCAGCACCACTTCCGTCGCCACCTCTTTGGCCACCGTCCGTTGCCATTCGCCCAACTCCTTCCTGGCTGAGTCGCGGAATTGTTGCTCCACTTCCACCAAGTCTATCGTCACCAAGTCCGGCACCGGCATGTAAGGCGGCACCACATTGAGCAAAACCAGCGACGCGCCAAATTGCCGCGCCAGGGCCTCGCCATAATGCAGCGCCTTCCTGGCCGAGGACGAAAAATCCACCGGCACCAGGATTTTTTTCAAATGAAAGACCGGCAGCGGTTGAGTGGATTCGTCCGGCAGCCGTGCTTCTCTTCGGCTCAACTCCATCACCACTCCGCCCGGCTCATCGGCAGGTTTGAATTTCATAAATCCTTTCGCATCTTTCTCTCACTTTAACCCCGCGCTGACGCCGAAAAGTTAAAGTGTCTTTAACGGCCGGAAAAAATCGGTCGCCCGAACTTCTCCTGTCGCAACGACCGGTTTTCCCGAATATCTTTTGATTGGGAAAAGTTTCGCTCCTTCTTCGGTGCCCGCTTGGCCGCCTCCTTCTGATTCGCACCCAGTTTGTGAGACGTTGATTTTGCAGTTTCCATAATTTCTTTCTCCGGTTCCGAAGACAACCCCGCCCTGCCTGTCTTCGGCCAGCAGATGAATTGATCATCTGTTTCTATTGATAAGGTAAAACAGAAAGCAAAACCCGCTTTGCAAAACTTGCCGAAAAGGCCCCTTTTGTTGTGCCGGAAAATCGCAAGTTCAGGCCGCCTTTCGTGGTGGCTCAATTCGGTGAAAGGTGGGGTGAGGCTACTTCGCACCTATGGTGCGCTTCACATTTGTGTTCTGACTACGAACCGGGGTGGTTTCTCGGGAAACTAATTTTTCACCAAACTGAGCCAATACCCCGCCTTTTACAGTCCCGTCGGAAACGTTTCTTCCACCTCCGCGACCTGCCATTCCCCGGTTCGCTCCAGCGGTTGCACGGCCTTTGTTTGATCGAAGTGCAGGACCACATCAAACTGCTCGGGCAACCGCGCCTCGAAATAGTGGTTGTCGCGTTCGTTCTCGGGCTGATAGATCACGCCGATGGCCCGTTCCAAACGAGGCGTGGAAAGATTGTGAACAGCGGCATTCTGCGGGTCGCGCAGGTCCAGCATGAAACGTGAAAATGGCACTTCGTGGAACAAGTCTTCATAGCTTCCCGGTCCTGCAGGCTTGACCGATTGCTGCTCGGCTGGCGCGTCCCACTCTGCGGCGGCGGTAACTTTTCCGCGGTAAGTGGTGAACCCCACTAATACGGCACCTCGACCAAACCGCTCCCGCGCCAACTGCCCCAGATTAAACTCATTTTTGGTCTTCATCACCGTGGCGGCTGCATTACCCACGTGTGCATTGTGGGCCCAGACCACAATCTTCGGCGCGCGTTGTTGCGTTCTGAGATGATTTTCCAACAAGCGCAGGGTTTCCATCATGTGACTCGCCCGCAGATTCCAGGATGAAACCGGTTCCTGAAACATGAGCCGGTAATAATGCTCGGCATTTTTGATCAGGCGCGCATTTTGTTCCGCAAAGAAAAGTTCGTCCGCCGACATTCGTCCGGCTTGATCCTGATACGCTGATTCATGCACGCACAATTCCAGCAACTGGGTGATGGCGGCTGCTTGCAACGACTCCGCCGAGCCGACATCCGCCGGCAGACCGTAGGTCTGCGTGTCTTTGCCAAAACGGGCGAAACTCGCGTACCGCTTGCGCGCGCGCTCCGCCGATTCCGGATCTACCTTGCCCAGATAGTCCAGCACCGCGCCGATCGAACGATGCAGGCTGAACAGATCCAATCCGTAAAAGTCCGCCTTATTCGTGTCCTTTGGCAGCGTGTCGTTGTAGCAACGCAACCATTCCACAAAATCTGCCACCTCCGTATTGCGCCACAACCACGCGGGAAAGGCCTTGAATCCCCCCAGCGCCGCGCCCACGTCCTCATCTTCGCTCTGTCCTTGAACGAACCGATTCACCCGATACGCATCCGGCCAATCCCCCTCGACCGCCACCGCCGAAAATCCCTTCTCCTCGATCAGCCGTTGCGTGATCAAGGCGCGTGCCTGATAAAATTCGTGCGTCCCGTGGGTGGCTCCGCCTAGCAGCACCATCGGCGCGTCCCCGATCAGGTTCAACAAAGGATCATAATCCGTCGGCGAGCCAACCAGCGGCACGGCATATTCCCCGATAATTTTCGCCAAATCATTCATAACCAAATTTACTTCCCGGCCCGGCGCCAATAATCCGGCAAGCCCGTTTTCGTTTCAGCAAGAATTTCCAAAATCGCCCGGCGGCTGTCCGCCGTCAGTCTGGCGAAGTCCGGCCCCGTGTCTTTGCCTGTCAAAATTTCCCACAACCGTTCATACACCCGGTCCCGCGCCGGCTTCGGCAGGCAATCAAAGTCCGCCGAATAAATCAAATAACTGCACGGGTATTTGAACAACCGCGTCTGCAAATCAAAATCCCGCAACGACCGCCCCCGCTTGTCCCTCGGCCCCAGCGCCGTAAAATCCTGGGAGAAATGAGAAGCCCCCTTGATCTCGCTCGTGATCGGTGCTTCCTCCGTGAACAAAAGATATTTCAAAAAAGGATCAATGATGTAATCCAGATAACGCACATGCCCGTATTGGCGCAGCGTGGTTTCCGCCTCAAAATTCAGGCGCGTGATAAAATTGTGCATGTGCGTCTGATGCTCCAGCACCATCAAGGCCACAATGTCGCTCTGGCCACCCGGATATCTGGACGTGGCAAAAAAACGGGAAAGATTGGTGATGTTGCCCAGAAAATTAGGCTCCTTCTTCTGGCGTTCAAAGGCTGCGGCCCCGATCAGATTGCCCTGGTGCGTTTGCGCCCCGTGCGTGCCGGTCACGTACCAGCCGCCCCAGCGATCCTTCATCGGCGTGCGATGATTGACTTCATTTATCCCGGTGCTCAGATCCACCGCCCCGTCGTCTTCCGTCACAAACGACCGCAACAAATGCCCCGGCACCCCCATGGTGCGCGAAGCCGCGTGACATTCCAGGCATTGATCTGTTCGCGCAAACTTCACCGACTTGTCGGCGCTTTGATCCAGCGTGTAAAAAACCGCTCCCATCTTCGGGTCCGCCACCGAGACCTCCAGCAACGGCGCACCCGGAATAAATCCGACATAAACATCATCATTGAAAAACAGGGAGCGCGGCGTGCGCGGGGAAATGCGGTCGCGTTGGAAGGACGTCTTGGAAAAAACCAGCATTTGCGATGATTTCGGGACCTTCAGTTTCTCCAACACGGATAGCAAATAACCGAAATCCTTGTCCCGCTGCAATTTGGTCTGCCCCTGATCCAGCGCCCGCTGCAAAGCTGTCACAACATTGCTGTCCGTGGCTTTGCCGTAAGCGTCCGTCCCTTCATCAAACGGCATGACATGCGTCGCCCCCTGAAAATCAGCCGGGCAATTCTGCGCGCCCAAGCCAAGAACCAGGGCCAACAACAGCATCCGAAATGTCATGGCCAACAATCTTAGCACGTCGAAGACAAAAACAGCCGCCCTTATTTTGCAAAAGGGCGGCTTTTTCTTGCCTTCGATTTATTACTCGTTGATCCCCCAACCATCCCAGGAATCTGCCAGCGGCTGCTGGCTTTCCAACGCCGGAACCTTCTCCGCCTCGGGGTGAATAGATTCTTCCTCCTTTACCGGTTCCGACCATCGTCCGTTGGAAAGTAGCTTAACCTGCGTCCCAGCTCGGCAAGGTTCAAAATGCGTGTCGAAAAAGGTGCTCATACCAAGAAACTTAACGCAGCCCAAGCAATTTGCTAATGGGTCTTTTTCCCAAACAAAACCACGGCTTTTTTGTAGTCCAACTAAAGAAAATCCTTAACTTGCCCCCGGCTGCGATTCCACCCACCGCACCGCATAACGGATCAATTCCGTCATGGACTTCACTTGGAGCTTGGTTTTGATGTTTGCCCGATGCACTTCCACCGTCTTCGGGCTGAGATGCAGTTTGGCCGCCAATTCCTTCGTTTCAACCCCTTGCCCAATCAACTGAAAAATTTCAAACTCCCGATCCGTCAACGTTTCCACCGGCGAACTCGCCTCATCCGTCCGGCGACCGGAAAAAATTTCCAAAATTTTAGCCGACATTTTTTCACTGACGGCGACCTGGCCCGCCAGCACTTTGCGGATGGCTTCCACGATCCGTTTCCCGCCTTCCTGTTTCATCACATAACCCCGCCCGCCCGCCCGCAGGACCCGTTCGGCATAAAGCGCTTCATCGTGCATCGAAATCACCAGCACCGCCAAACCCGGATGCGCCGCCTGGATGTCCTTGATTAATTCCACCCCGTTCTTCCCCGGCAAGGTGATGTCGGTCAGCACCAAGTCCGGTTGCAGTGTCCCAATTTTTTCCAAACCCTCGGGCGCATCCCCCGCTTCGCCGCAGACCACCAGGTCCGGCTCATGCCCGATCAATTGCGTCAACCCTTCGCGCATCATCGGATGATCATCCACGATCAAAACCTTGATTTTGGCCTTGGCCGGTTTTTTTGGAGCTTTCATTTTAATGGCAGAAAACAAACGATCGTCACACCCCTCCCCGGCGCGGCTTGAAACAAAACATTCGCCCCGATCATCCCCGCCCGGTAACGCATGATTCGCAACCCCATGCCCTGGTCCGATTTCGGCTGCGCGGCAAATCCCCGCCCGTCGTCCCGGATCGTCAGCGTCAATTTGTCCGCCTGCTCCGCCAAACTGATTTCAATGTTTTTCGCCTGACCATGCTTGACTGCATTGGTCACTGCTTCCTGGGCGATGCGATACAGATGCGTGGTGACCTTGACCTCCTCCGGGAAGGTCTGCGCCGTATTCTTAAAATGACATTTGATTAAGAACATTTTTTCCGTATTGGCCGCCAGTTCAGTCAAAGCAGACACCAGCCCTTCCGATTCTAAAATAAACGGCGACAGCCCGCGCGCGAGCGAACGCGTCTGCGCGATCACCTCCCGGACATGGCCCGCGATCTGCCCCGCCTGAGCCGCCGCCGCTTTGTTTTTCGCCAGATTTTGTTCCAGCACCTGGCTCTTCATCTCGATCCCCGCCAGATGCTGGCAGATGCCGTCGTGCAAATCCTGCCCGATGCGCCGTTGTTCCACCTCGCTGATCTGCAACACTTCCTGTTCCAGCCGTTTCCGGTCCGTGATGTCCAGGGCCGCGCATGTGATGCCGGTGATCTGCCCGGAAAAATCGCGCACCGGCTCAACCGTCAGATCGAAATAATGTTTCACCCCATCCACCGTCCAGGCCGTTTCCTGGCGCAAACCGGTTCCCGTCGCCATGACCCGGGCCTTGATTTGGATCAGCCGGTCCGCCGCCTCCTCGGGATAAAGGTCCGCGTCCGTTTTGCCGATGACCGCTTTTTCCGGCTGGTTCAGAGGCTGGTTTTGGATCCACGTATAACGCAGCTCGCTGTCTTGTTGAAAAACCGTGATCGGAGAATGTTTCAGCGCCACCCGAAAGCGCTCCTCGCTGGTTTTCAAAGCCTCCTCCGCTTCCGCCAGTTTTTTTTCCTTGGCGATGTGCGCCAGCACCCGGCTGACCACCGACGGAAGAAAATCGAGAAAGTCTTTCCCTTTGACCAGATAATCCAGCGCCCCGCTTTTCATCATCTCCACCGCCACCCGTTCGTCCCCCTGCCCGGTGATGATCACAAAAGGCGGCATTTTTTTTTGTTTCGCCACTTCCGCCAGGACCTCTTTCGCCCCCAATTCATGCAACTTCAAGTCAAGTAAAACCAGATCCGGCTCATTTACTTTCAACCAATCCATCGCTTCCGGCGCCGAAGCTGCCGTCTGCACCGCATACCCCTGACGCGTCAACGACCGCGAGGCCAGGCGCAACAGCCCCTGGTCATCATCCACAATGAAAAGAGTTGGAGGTGAGGCAGCCATGTGAAGCATTCCTAACAGGCCGGACTCATGGCTGCCTCGCGCGTAATTCCGGCACCTGCACCAGCGAAATAAACAGGCCCAATTGTTTGATCGCCTCGGAAAACTTTTCGTAATCCACCGGCTTGACGATGTAATTGCTGCACCCGAGCGCATGACAACGCTCCACCTCCCGGGGATCATCCGTCGTGGTCAGCATGATGGTCGGAATTTTTTTCAACTCCGCGTCCGCCTTGATCTGCCGGAGAACCTCCACGCCGTCCACTTGCGGCATGCGGATGTCCAGAAGCAGGAGATACGAAGCGTCTTTCGCCGCGCCGCCCTGATTGCGTTCGGCAAAAAAATCCAACACCTGCTGCCCGTTTTCAAAACGCTGGATCGGATTATGCAAACCGGCCCGCACCAGATTTTTTTCGATCAGGCGGACATGACCGGCATCATCATCGGCGATGATTATAATCACTTCTTTGGTCATGGGTGTTGATTTAACGCTCATGACCGGGGTAATGAAACAAAAAAAGCGCTGCCTTTGCCCGCCTTGGACTCCACCCAAATCTTGCCGTTCTGCCGATCCAGAATTTTTTGCGCGATGGTCAGGCCCAACCCCTCGCCTTCCGACGCCTGAGGATTGAGCCGGTGAAAAATTTCAAACACCCTGGCCTGATGCTCCTCGGCAATCCCGATGCCATTGTCCTGCACGGCAAAAATCGCGCGGTCCTTCTCCACCTTCCCGGTCACCCGGATCACGGCCGGACGCTCCTTGCTCCGGTACTTCAGCGCATTTTCCAACAGATTGGAAAACACATGATTGGTTTGCGTCGAATCACCGGCGCAAGACGGCAGATCCCCGATCTCCAGCGTGGCCCCGGCTTCCTTCAACTGAAACTCCATCGCCTGCGCAATGCCGGCCAGCATGACGTTCATGTCCAGCCGCTCAATCCGCAGCGCCGCCCGTCCCAGCCGCGAAAACCGCAGAAAACCGGCCAGCAACGTGTCAATCTTCGTCACGCCCGCTTGAATAAACTCCATCGCCTCCGGCACATCCGCGTTCAGAATCGTTTCCAACTGTTTTGCATGCGCCGCCGCCCCGCCTTCGCTGCGCAACAGGGCGCGAACCTCATCGCAGGATTGCTTCAATTCCCGCGTAAAACCCTGGATGTTCACCAGCGGAGAACGCAAATCATGCGACGCCACATAAACCACCGCTTCCAGTTCCTTGTTTTTTTCCGCCAGACTTTGGGCCAGTTCCGCCAGCTTGGCCTCGGCCCATTTCCGTTCCGTGATGTCCGTGCGGATGGCGATATATTGTTCCGGTTTACCCTGGGTGTTGAGAAAAGGAAAAATCGTCGTGGCCACCCAATAAAGTGAGCCGTCCTTGGCCCGGTTGCAGATCTCCCCCTTCCAGACTTTCCCATGTGCGATCGTGTGCCATAACTCCGTGAAAAAGTCCGGTGGATGCTGCCGCGAATTGATGATGCGATGGTTCTGCCCGATCAATTCCGGGCGCGAATACTTGGAGATTTCGCAGAACTTGTCATTGACGTAAGTGATCGTCCCTTGGGCGTCGGTGATGGCCACGATGGAATGCGCATCGATCGCCGCCTTTAGATTCTGCAATTCCTGGCCCGGCGCCGCTTTGAGTTCCCTGACGTATTCAATCAGGTCCTCCCGGCTCATGTGCAAATAATCCTTCATCACCCTTGAGTCTAACGCCGCGCCTGTTTGACTCGCACGCAAAATAGTTGGGCTGCTCAATGTCGTGTCTCCGTCGGTCAATTCAGCGCCGGGCCGATTTTCAAGTGCCCGCGATATTCCGTCGGCGACTGCCCCGTGATCTTCTTGAAGACCCGGTTGAAATGCGTCAGCGATTGAAAACCGATTTCATAGGCGATCTCACTGATCCGCAGATTCGGATTCAACAACAGGTTCTTCGCCTTCTCCACCCGCACCCGCGAAACATATTCCGTGAAGTTCAACCCCGTCGCCTTCTTGAACATCTTGCAAAAATAGAACGTGCTCGTATTGACCGCCTTCGCCACTTGGCCCAGGGAGAGGTCTTCTGTTTGGTTTTGCTGAATGAATTCCTTGGCCCGCGTGATGACTGCCGGCTCATGATTATCCCGCTGCACCACGATCTGGTTCGTCACCATCGAAATATGCTGCGCAAAAATCCCGATCAAATTCACCATCGCATCATACTGCTTGTTGGAAAGGACTTTGGAACCAAAGTAAGCCGTCTTAAAACGGTCCTTATCTACTTCCACACCCCATTGCGCCACCAGTTTGGCCGTCCGGTCGAATTGCGCCGTCGTCGGCTTCTTGCGGAAAACCTGACCGGTTTGCAGAAAACCAACCAATTTATCACCGAGGCGGATCGGCACCGCCGTGTCGCACAAGCCCAGCTCGCACGTCAGCGTAACCGGAGAGTCCCCGGCTTGTTCGGAAAGTTTTTGCTGCAAGCGCAGGCAGGCGGCGCAAGCCCGGCTCTTCTCCGCCATCATCGAGCACAGCGGATTCTCATTCCGCTTGCCATGGTGCGGCAATTGCCACGACTCCACTGACCGCAGCGAAACCGGCAAGCCGGTCGTCTCACTGAAAGCCCGTTCATAATCCTGGTAGATTTTGGAACTGTTCAAGGCCTCGATCAGATCGCCATTGTTGCCGTTCTGATTGTTCGTGCTGCTGTTAGTCTCGGCTAAAATTGTTGTCATGCCAGCAAGATATGACAAACCGGCCCCCGCCAACAATTGGGAGGAATCCCATTCCCAATCGCTGGAAAACGATTAGCCCGTCTAAGGAAATTCCTTAGATGGCTTTGCTTTGTAGAAAGACACCGCCCTTGCCCGCGACGGCAACATCTTCTCCCTCTCCGCTCCATCGGATGGAGGGGAGAGGGAGGGGTGAGGTGAGGTTTTGCTCTTCCCTGACGAATTTCAACTCTCATCCGTTGGTTCGCTGGCTTCTATCCGCAATTCGGACAACCCTGTTTCCTGCGCGCCTCCAAAAGCTGCCAGCGGGTTGCTTGCAACCGCTGAACCGCCACCCCGGCCATCCGTTTCATCAACTCATAACCCAGCGACGGATCTTCCTCGCATTGCTCCCGCAGCCGCGTGCCGTAAAAAAAGATCGCCCAGGTCGGCTCAATGGCGCGTGCATCAAAATGCCAATAATAAGGGGGGAACAACCACGACCAGCCGAGCGCATCCCCTTCGCCCACATACTGGATAAACTGCGGCTCCCGATCCTCCTCCTGCAATTCCAGCGCGACTTTCCCGCTGCGCACCAGATAAAAACGGTTGGCGATGTCGCCCTCCCGAAAGATCATTTCATCCTGCTTGAAAGATTTTAGCATCGCCGCATCGCTCAACAACCGGAGGTGTTCGGGCGTCATTCCCCGGAAAAAGGGGTGGTTGGCGATAACTTCCGCCAGCGTCGGCTTGGGTTTGGCTTGGATTTCTTTGGTTGATTCTGTTTTCATAAGGCTTCTTGTTTTTGAACAGTTGCGGGCAAACGTTTCGTCACGCGGCAAACCCGAACCGATACTTTTCTTCCTCCGGTTTGATGTCGAGCGAAGCGCAGATCATCTCGGAGGCCACCACATTGGCGGCATTTTTGACCAGACGATTAAACTCTTTTGGGGTCAGCGAAACGCCTTCGTGTTTGATGTCCCGGATGATAAAATGGTTTTTGAGCAAGCCGGCCAGAAACTCCTGGCAGCTCACCGGATCCTCCGTCTCGTGATGGTGCGAGATCAGGTGGTCGCGCATCTTGATGCCGAATTCAATTTTATATTTGGGAATCATAAATTGCCTTTCATCTTTTCTTTCATCGTTGGAATCAATTTGCCGCAACAGGCCCAACCCGTCTCACCGCAATTTGTGGAAAAGAAACCATTTTTTGCCTTCTCTGAAACAAAATGGGATGGCGGGTGCGCAAAAACCTTTCACTTTCGGCCTGGCCGTGGCAAACTGCCCGAAAGCCAATTGCCGACCATGCTTTGCCAAAAAACAGGCGGCACGGCACATGTTCTCCCCGGATAGTTATATAATTGATGGAAACAGAACCCAGCCATCGGCTCGCGCGCCTTTGGGCCGCCAAAAGCCCCGTCATTGTGGCCCTCTCCTTGGGGGCCATAATCGCCTATCTTATCCTGCGCTTCGGCCTCCATCGCGGCCCGGAGACCCTTCGTCTCCCGCTCCTCCTCGCCTTGATCTCTGGCGGCGGCCCGTTGGTCGTGGATCTGACCATTAAACTTTTCAAAAAACAATTCGGCTCCGATCTCCTTGCCGGCCTCTCCATCATCACCTCCATCTTTCTCGACGAATACCTCGCCGGCACCATCGTCGTCCTGATGCTTTCCGGCGGCGAATTGCTGGAAACCTACGCTGTAAAAAATGCCTCTTCCGCCCTCCGCGCCCTCGCCAAACGCCTCCCTTCCATCGCCCACCGCAAACGCAACACCCGACTCGAAGACATTTCGGTCGAAACCATTCAGATCGGCGATGCCCTGGTCATTTTCCCTCACGAAATATGTCCTGTGGATGGCATTGTCACCGAAGGCCACGGTCGGATGGACGAATCATTTTTAACCGGTGAACCATTTGAGATTTCCAAAGCCCCCGGCTCCACGGTCATTTCCGGTGCGGTCAATGGCGAGTCCGCCGTCACCGTCCAAGCCACCAAACTGCCCGTTGATTCCCGATACGCCAAAATCATGGAAGTCATGCGCGCCTCCGAAGAACATCGCCCGCACTTGCGCCGGCTTGGTGATCAATTGGGCGCGATCTACACCCCCATTGCTGTCGCCTTTGCCCTCGTCGCTTGGTGGTTGAGTGGCAACCCTGATCGTTTCCTCGGCGTCCTCGTCGTGGCCACGCCCTGTCCTTTATTGATCGCCATTCCCGTTGCCATCATCGGTTCAATATCCCTCGCCGCGCGGCGTGGCGTCATCGTCAAAAACCCCGTCGTCCTCGAACAAATTGATCGCTGTCGCACCATCATCTTCGATAAAACCGGCACCCTGACCTACGGCGAACCGGTCCTGATCGACCAAATCATCGCGCCGCCATTTTCCAAAGACGAAGTCCTCGCACTCGCCGCCAGCCTCGAACTCTATTCCAAACATCCACTGTCCCGCGCCATCCTCGCCGCCGCCAAAGAATCGAACCTGGCTTTGGCCGAAGTGGGAGAAATCAGCGAGCCTCCGGGCTGCGGATTGCGCGGCCAGGCCAGCGGCCACAAAATCGAAATCACCAGCCGAAAAAAAATTCCAACCCAAAACATTCGCGGCCTTGAACATTTGCCCCCCGCCGGCCCCGGCTTGGAATGTGTCATCCTGATTGATGACGTTTACGCCGCCACTTACCGCTTCCACGACAAACCCCGCGCCGACGGCCTGCCCTTCATCCAACACCTCGGGCCCAAACATCATTTCAATCGCATCATGATCGTCTCCGGCGACCGCGAAGCCGAAGTCAAATACCTGGCCGAAGCCGTCGGCATTTCCGAGATTTACGCCCAAAAAAGTCCCGAAGAAAAAGTCGCCATCGTCCGCCGCGAAACCGCGCTCGCCAAAACCCTCTACATCGGCGACGGCATCAACGACGCCCCCGCGTTGGCCGTGGCCACCGTCGGCCTCGCCGTCGGCCAGAACAGCGACATCACCGCCAGTGCCGCAGGTGCCGTCGTCATGGACGGCACCATGAAACGAATTGATGAATTTATTCACATCAGCCGGCGCTGGCGCGCCATCGCTTTGCAAAGCGCCATCGGCGGCATGGCCTTGAGCCTCGGTGGGATGGCGTTCGCCGCTTTTGGTTTTCTGACCCCGGTCGAAGGAGCCCTCTTGCAAGAAGTCATAGACGTCCTGGCCATCGCCAACGCCCTGCGCGCCGCCTGGCCACCAAAAAACATCTCCGATTTTTAGAGGCGGATAAGAGAATGTTGAGAAATATGGGAACCGTGTCCACCTTGTACACGACAAGCCTTCTATTTTCTGTCACACTGCCGCCCATGAAAGAAGAAGCATCATCTTCAGCGACTGGTCTCCAGCCGCCGCTCACGTCCAAGGCCGCTTGGACTTCGCTCTTCTTTTTCGCGTTTTTGGCGTGTTTCGCGGGTAAAAATTCTGGTCTCTCCTTGAAGAAATTAAGGCAAATTAAGGTAGATCAAGGTAAATTCAGGTAAATCAAGGTTCCCGCGTGAAAAATATTTCGCCATCAACCGCTCATCCTTCCCACCGCGTCGTCATCGTTGGCGGTGGCGCCGCCGGTTTTTTTGCGGCCATTACTTGCGCTGAGGCTTCGCCCGGAACAGAAGTGATGTTGTTGGAAAAAACCGCGCAGTTCCTGGGCAAAGTAAAGATTTCCGGCGGCGGCCGCTGCAACGTCACCCATTCCTGTTTCGATCCGCGTGAATTGACCACCCGTTACCCGCGCGGCGAACGCGCCTTGCTCGCGCCCTATCAATTATTTCAAGCCAGCGACACCGTGGCCTGGTTCGAATCGCGCGGCGTGAAACTGAAAACCGAAAAAGACGGACGCATGTTTCCCGTCACCGATTCTTCCCAAACAATAATTGATTGCCTGATGCACGCAGCCAAATCCGCCGGCGTGAAGTTGCGGGCGAATTGCGGCGTAGCTAGCGTGACTCAGGGCTTCAACCTGACCTTGACCAATGGCGAAACGATGACCTGTGACCGCTTGCTGCTGGCCACCGGAGGTTGCCGCGCAGCGGCAGCGGGCGAATTGGCCGTTTCACTCGGTCACACCTTGGTGCCTCCGGTGCCGTCGCTGTTTACTTTTCACATTGAAACACCGTGGATTAGAGAATTGGCCGGAGTTTCGCTGGAATCAGTGGTGGCCACAGTGCCGGAAACGAAACTGCGCGAGCGTGGGCCGGTCTTGTTGACTCACTGGGGTTTGAGCGGGCCCGTGATCTTGCGTTTGTCGGCGTGGGGCGCGCGGGTCTTGCAGGAACTCGATTACAAATTTTCCCTCCACCTGAACTGGCTGCCAGACTTCACGGCAGAAAAAATTTCCCAAGAGTTGTTGGCACGCCAAAAAAATCAGCCAGCCAAACTCGTCGTCAACGCCCCGATCGCGCCGATCACCGCGCGCCTCTGGGAACAACTGGTCATCGCCGCCGGCATATCTCGGGAGACGCGTTGGGCTGATTTATCGCGATCCGCCCAGCATAATTTCATCCAACACTTGATCCGCACCGAACTGCAAGTCACCGGAAAAAGCCTGAACAAAGATGAATTTGTCACCTGTGGCGGCGTCCGTTTAAACGAAGTGAATTTTAAAACCATGGAAAGCCGGATTTGTCCCGGGTTATATTTTGCCGGAGAACTGCTCGACATAGACGGCATCACCGGCGGCTTCAATTTCCAGGCCGCCTGGACCACGGGATGGATTGCAGGGAAGGCAATGGCCCAAAAATAAAGAAGCAGTAAAACCACAGATGGACACAGATACACACAGATCAGAAAAGCGGATTCAGAATTATCTGTGTTCATCTGTGTCCATCTGTGGTTTCAAGTCTTTTCTCCTCTTGGTTCTGAGTCTTATTTCTGTTCAGGCTCAGGAGCGTGAACTGATTCAGGACAATCAATTTCAGCGCGGATTCATTTTATACAAACCAAAACCCGGCCATCACGTGCGCTCTGGAGAGCTTCAAGGGCTGGAGAAAAAGGCCGAACCAGTTTGGAATCTATTGGAATGGAGCAGCAAATTTCCGCTTAAAACAAATCCCACAACGCAGTTACCCAACGGCACATTGATTTACAGCAATACCGCCAAAGTAGTCACCATCGCCCCGGATTTTTTGGCCCTGGCAGCGAACTCGGGAGTTGAATATGGCCCCGTGTCCCGCCACCGCGAAGATCCCTGGGTTCATCTGTTGGTGGAACAACAAGTCTTTGCCCAGCCGGCTCGCCTGCCAGAACTCAGCGCGGCAAAATTGCACATCGAGGCCCGGCTGACCCGTTCCAACCGATTGCCAGCGGAGGGCTACAACCCGGAACTTCACGCCGCCCAATTCCAAATCTTCTTCACCGTGCAAAACCGCAATCACGCCTCGCGCGGCTTTGGCGACCTCGTCTGGTTCGGCGTCCCGATCTACGACAGCCGCCATCGCCTCCCGCCGGCGTTCAACGAACAGGACTGGGGCGGCACCGCAAAATTTATTTTTACGCCCGCCGGAAAAGATTACACCACCAACAGCGTGGTTGACGGCCAATGGGTGGTGATTGACAAAGATTTATTGCCATTCATGCGCGAAGCATTGGAAACCGCTTGGTCACGCGGCTTCCTGACCGGCTCAAAAAACGTGGCCGATTATTTCATCGGCGGCATGAACATGGGCTGGGAGCTGACCGGCAATTTCGACGTGGAAATGCAAGTGCGTCGCCTGTCGCTGTCCCTGTTGCCCAAGCCAGGAAATTAATACTTCGGCACGTTATGGTCTATCTCATCCGACCACGCGCTGATGCCGCCTTTGACGCTCTTTAGATATTTGAAGCCTTGTTCGCGCAAAAACTTCAGCGCTTTCATCGAACGGATGCCGCTCTTGCAGTGGATGTAGATTTGCTGGTTCGGGTCCAGTTCGGTGAAACGTTGCGGCAAAATGCTCAGCGGAAACAACGGCACGCCTTTGATGTGGGCGATCTGATATTCGTCCGGCTCGCGCACGTCTATGACTTTGGTGGTGGCCTTGGGATCGTCCAGGGCTTTCTTCATTTCCTGGACGGTGACTTCGTCGGGATTGGAAGCGGGGTTGACCGGTTCCGGCAGGATGCCGCAGAACATTTCATAATCAATCAGTCCGGTGACGGTCGGGTTCTCGCCGCACAAGGGGCATTTTGGATCGCGGCGAAGTTTGAGTTCGCGAAATTTCATGTCAAGCGCATTGAACAAGAGCAGGCGGCCGATCAGCGAACTGCCTTTGCCGAGCGCGAGCTTCAAAATTTCAGTCGCTTGGATGGTGCCGACGATGCCTGGCAACACGCCAAGCACGCCGCCTTCGGCGCAACTGGGAACCATGCCGGGCGGCGGCGGTTCGGGATAAAGGCAACGATAGCA
>CAIYOY010000235.1 GCA_903927905.1 uncultured Verrucomicrobiales bacterium
CGTGATCTTTTGGGCACCCTCCATCAACGCGACCGCTCCCGCAGTTTGCGTCCAGTGCGTCATATTCGCAAACTGTAAGCCATGTCTTGGCGCTAAGCTGTAAGCGATGTCTTGGCACTGTGCCACAGAGGCGCGCTCCGTTCGCTGCTCGTCAGTCCAAACCATATTCACCATCACTTTTGTTCGCATCCTGTTTTCTGGGGCAGTGCAGTTTCCCAAGTGACACATCAACACTCTCATCCACCTGCGGCTTGGTTCTTTTTTCGCAGAGTTCGCAAGTGGCCATACCCAACTAATTTTTTGCTCTCTTCATCCCAGAGCCGGAGGGTGGAGGTTTTTAAGCTGGCGAAGAGGGTGATGGGCTTGACCTGTTGGAAAAGAGGATCGGCCCGGTGGCATTTTTCCAGGTTGTAATTCGGGATGCGCGGACTGAGGTGATGAATATGGTGAAAACCGATATTGCCGGTGAACCATTGCAGCACCCGGGGCAGTTTGTAGAATGAACTTCCTTTCAACGCGGCAGCGGTGTAGCTCCAGTCTTCACCGTGTTCCCAATAGACATCTTCAAATTGGTGCTGCACATAAAACATCCACACGCCCGCGCTGCCAGCCGTTGCCAGGATGATCAATTGGATGAACAAATAAGCTTTGAGGCCGAAGATCCAGCTCAATCCGACGGCCATGCCCAGGATGGCCAGATTCATGGCGTAAACCGAGTGACGCTCCCGCCGGCTGGAGTTGCGCGAGGGAATCCGGTGCCAGATGACAAATAGAAAAAGGGGAGCAATGACGAACAGCACGATGGGATTGCGGGCCAGTCGATAGGCGAATTTTTTCCAACGGGACGATTCGAGATATTCCTGCACGGTCAAGGTCCACACATCGCCGGTGCCGCGCCGGTCCAGGTGCCCGGCGCTGCTGTGATGAATGGCGTGTTCCCAGCGCCAGTGATAATACGGCGTGAACGTCAGCACGCCGGTGAGAAAGCCAACGGTGTCATTGGCGGCGGTGGATTTAAAAAATGATCCATGTCCGCAATCATGAAAGATAATAAAGAGGCGCACGACCAAAGCCCCGGCCAGCACCGCGAGCGGCAGCACGAGCCACCACGAGACTGGCCGCGCCAGGTACATCAAATACCAGCAGAACCCGTACGGGATGACGGTGTCTGTGATCTGCCACGAAGCCCGCCAAGTGGAAGGCTTCTGATACTTGGCGACAATTTCCTTCCACACGGCATTTTCCACGGGTGGCGCGTCCGTCGGCAAACTTACATCATTGGTCATGTGAGCGGCCTTTCTTGATCCAAAATGAATTCATTAATTACACTAATATGTTTCTAATTATACTGCGATGAATTGATTCAGGTCAATGGAAGGTTAAGGTGTATTTGTAAGCGTTCGCGGAAAAGGTGTGGTCTGGTTTTTCACCGAACCGGCTGAGGTATATTTCCAGATCCAATGTCTCCCGGTTCTCAAGCAGGCTGAAATTGGAGAATTGGACACGGGCGGTGTCTTCGGGACTGCGGTCGTCAATCACGGTCAGGGTGCTTTTTTTGAGGGCCGGAATATTTTCGTCCACTTCGGCGATATACAGGGGGTAGCGGGGGTGATCGCCTTTTGACGGTTCCCGGTTGATGTTGCCAAGCCAATAGAGTTTTCCGGTTTTGCGGCTGCGGATAAATTTGGCCAGGCTTGAGGGCGCGTAGAATTGTTCGCCGGTATCGTAGCGCAGATCGGTCACAGAAGACCAAGTCTTGCCAGCATCCTTGGAAACACTGATCCATCTACGACCGGGATTTTTCAATGTATCCAGACCGTCGTTTGATCCGCGCATTTCGAGGAGGAGGTTGCCGTCCTTCAGTTCGGCGATGACGGGTTCACCCAAGCCCCGGGTGGAAACTCTGATCGGGACGAAAACCGGCTGGGAATGGATCCAGTTGTATTCGTTCTTTTCTTTGTTCCATTTTCCCAAAAAGCAACTGACGCCACCGACAAGTCCGAGTACCGGCGAGGCATATTTCGGGACTTTCGCCCGGATTTTCTGATCTTCTGCATCATCGGGATGAGAAACCGTGAGCGACACGGGATAGGCGATTTGGCCATTGCGCAGGAGCGTGATGTCGTAACTGCCATACATCTCATTGGAGTGAAGGAAAGCCGGGTTGGCCCAGTTTTTGGGATCAAAAACAGCGCCGGGTTCATAGGTCAGTTGTCGCTGTTCCGACCATGTTTGGCCGTTGTCGCTGGACACGCGGCACATCATGTGGTCGTGAAATTTTTTATCGCCCTGCCAATATTGTTTCAAGACCGCAGCCGCGTCTCCCAGGAAGATCCGCTGAAAAACCATCTCGACCGTGCGTTGGGAGACGGGATCAAAATTGACGGCAAAGGAAAGATCCTCCCTGGTGTTCCCGTTTTGCTGCAATGAATCCGTTCCCGTTGCGAGGGGAGCGAGCGGGGTCCAAGTCCGGCCATTGTCCTCGGAAAAACGCACCTGCATTTTTTCCGCCAAGTCCGACTTGCCTTGTGCGCCGCGACTTTCCCGCCGCCTTAATCCCTGGCCAAGATACTGGACGCTGACCACGGGAGCCACGCCTGGCCGGGGCGAAGCGATATAAATCTCCCGCGTGACCGAACCGATGGGGCCGTCCGAATGTTTGGTTGTGTCGATTTGCGCCTTATTCTCAATGTTGGTCGGCTTGGCGCTTTCCTGCGCCATGGCTCCACTGATCGCCGAGGCCAAAAAGACGATGGTTATTGCTTGACAAAGAATGGTTGGATTTGGATGTGTGCGTCGGCACTTTCCGTTGGATTTCAAAATCATGGATTTTAACTTGAAGTTGCCGAACGCGAGACGGGTGGGCGAAAGGTGATGGCTGCCGGCAGTTCAAGGTCTCCTGCTCCCACAGGCGTTTTCAAACCACAAATCCGCCGCAATCGGTTGCCGATTTGATGCGCCAAGGCAACCAATTCCTGCGCACATTCCGGCGTCAATCGGGCGCGGCAATGGTGTTCCCACAAGCCAAGCCAGGCCTGAAAATGTTCCTCCCGCAGACCGAGCGGAATATGTTTCATCGGCATCGTGCCGGAATACGCAGCCGGGCCGCCCGTCATGGTGGACCAGAAATCGGCGATCTTTTCCAGGTGTTCGGGCCAATTTTCGATGATGGGATCAAATATTTCGGCCAATAGTTTATGCTGGCGGACGTCGGCATAAAAATGGTGCAACAGTTCGCTTAGCATTGTCCGTCCGCCCATCCGTTCATAAAGAGATCGCTTCATGAGTAATGTCACGGTTGGTGTTGTTTCTGTTCCCGAAACATTTCTGGTCGGCGCTGGTAAAAGTAGAGCATGTCTTCAGCGCTGGGCTGTTCGCGAAAGACCATGATTGCTTCGAAGATCGCACCGACATCGGTTTCGACGGTCACGAGCCAGGTTGTTTGGCGCAGCAGCCGATTGGGCGGCTCGGTTTCGGTTCGTTTGGCCGTTGTTTTAATAGCCATGATTATAACTGTTGTTCATCTATTTGACCATTTTAAGATTCGACATTGACAACCAGTCGCTGCCGGACGACAACACCGCGTGCATTTTGGTTCACACATGTCCACGGCGGGCGGCGTTTGGAAGGCGCTGGAGCGAGGCGCATCCATTCATTGTGAGAGCGTGCAGATATTTGTGAAAAACAACATGCAATGGTTCGGCAAACCGCACGCTGCCGAAGACATCGTCAAATTTAAGGAAGCCCGTGCTCAAGGTAAATTTGCCAGGGTCTTTGGCCACACCGGTTATATGATCAACCTTGGCAGCTCGGTGCCGGTGAACCGGGCGAAGTCGTTGCAATCCTTGATTGAAGAAATCCAGTTGGCCGAGGCGTTGGAAATTCCATTTCTTGTCCTGCATCCGGGCGCGCATCTCGGCGCGGGCGAAGCGGCTGGAATCAAACAGATCGTGGCCGGGCTCAATGAGGTTTTTGCCGCCACCCGCAAATCCAAGGTCCGCATCGCCCTGGAAAACACGGCGGGGCAGGGGACGTGCCTGGGAAATAAGATTGAACATATCGCCAAAATTTTCGATGCGGTCAAGAAACCCGAACGGCTCGGCGTTTGCCTTGATACCGCGCACTTTTTCGCCGCCGGTTATGATATTCGCACGCGCAAGGGGTGGAACACAGCCATTGGCGAAGTCGCTACCATTATTGGAAGAGACCAAATCCTCGCCTTCCATCTCAACGATTCCAAAACGGATCTTGGCTCGCGGGTGGATCGTCACGCGCACATCGGTCAGGGAAAAATTGGCAAGGAAGCTTTTCGCCACATTGTCAACGATGCTCGTTTCAAAAATATCCCCGCCTGCCTCGAAACCCCAAAATCCGAAGATCTGCACGAGGACGTGGAGAATCTGGCTGCGCTCCGTTCGTTGGTGGATAGATAAATGGGTGCAATTTAGGCACCAAATTTCAGACTGGCGGCAGGGATGCCGCCAGAACCAGCAGACTGGAAGCCTGCGCTACGATGTGGGCGAGTAGCTCCCTAAATAAATTTATTTTAACATTTTGGCTTTTCTTCTCTTGTGGCGTTTGTTTTAAATCATGCGCTTGCGTCGCGCTTGGATCGTCAAAGCCCGGCCAGCAAACATGACGAAATTATTTGCCATCGCCGCCGTATGCCTTCCGGTGATCGCTTTTGCCACCCCTGCTATAAAAAAGGGTGTGCTGGAATTGCCGGAGGAAGATTTTCAGGTCGGCCATCGCATTGAGCTGACCGGCGATTGGCTTTTCAAGCCCGGCTACCTCGTGGAAAAGGGCGACCAACCGGAAACCGACGCGCGCGGCTTCGGACTCGTCGGCGTTCCGCAATTCCTCAACCGCGTGCACTGGTGGCTGGACGATTCCGAAGATTTCAAGAAACACGAGGAGGCCCGCCTGGAAAAACTCGGGTTCGACACGGAAAAAGCGGTGGACGGATGGTATCAATTACAATTGGACCTGCCGACCTCGCCCAAGCACCGGCAAGTCTGGCTGGAATTCGAAGGGGTGGCCATGATCTGCAAGGTTTATTGCAACGGCCAATATCTGGGGGAACACAAGGGGATGTTCAGCCGGTTCTCTTTCGAGCTTACCCCGCATCTGCAAGGCGGCGAAAATCACATCGCCGTTTATGTTTCGATGGAGAAAAATATTCCCACCGCGCAGGCCATGGGCGAAGCCGTCACCGTTAATTTGACTGCATCCAAAGTCCTGACCCTGAGCAAGGGGATGTTCGGCCCGATGTCGCCGGGATTCGACAATCACAGCTACGATCTGCACGGCATCTGGCAGCCGGTCAAATTGGTCGTGCGGAGCAGCGGAAAAATTGAAGACGCCTGGTTTGTGCCATCGTTGACGGGGGCGGAAGTCCGGGTTCAGGCGGTCCATTCCAATCCGGCGATGCTCCATGCCAAGTGGACCGATACGCAGACCGGCGATGTCCTCGGTGAGATCGGCCCGGTGGCGATCACCAACTCCGGCAATACGGTTTCCAAAACGCTCACTTTAAAAAACGTCAAACCCTTCCTTTGGACGCCGGCCCATCCCAATCTTTATCGCATGGAAGTGCGGTTGGAAGGAATCCGCGGGGAGATCTACGATGAATGGACGCAAAATGTCGGTTTCAGAACATTCGAAGTACGCGGAAATAAATTCTTTTTGAACGGTCATCCCTATTGGCTGCGAGGCGCCAATCAACTGCCTTATGGCAAAAACCCGTGGGACCCGGAGTTGGCCCATACCCTGATCAAGCTGATGCACGATGGCAATATACGCGTCACCCGCACCCATGGGACGCCGTGGAACGAGGCTTGGCTTAATGCGGCCGATCAAATTGGTCTGGGTGTCAGTCTGGAGGGTATTCGGCCCTGGGCTTTGGCCGGGAGAATCGGTGCCACCCCGCCGAACCTCTTTCAGCATTGGCTGATGGAAAATGAGGACGTGATCAAGCGTGCCCGGAATCATCCGAGTGTTTTGCTTTACACGGTCGGCAATGAAATGATGCTGCGCGACGGGAAAAATCTCGATAAATGGGAGCAGCTTTCCGATGTCGTCAAACAAACCCGCCGCACCGATCCGACCCGCCCGGTCATTGCCTCATCGGAATACGAACGGGAGCCGAATTTTTATGAAACGGTTTTAAAACCAAACGACATTGATGACGGCGACGCGGATGATTTGCATCGCTACAACAATTGGTACAAGGAATCCGCTTTTGCCGCTGATTCTTATTTTGGCCCGGAAATGAAGGCCAACGGTGGTCGCCGTCCGTTGCTGGGGCAGGAGATGGCCAGCGGTTATTCCGATCTCGACACCGGCCTGCCGGTTTTGCGTTACACGCGTGATCTGCTGACGCCCCAGTCGTGGATTGGCAGCGCGGCTTATCCCGGCAGTGATCCAGCCATTTTTCTGGAAAACAACCGGGCCGCCACCAAGCGTTGGGCTGAAAAGCTTCGTTTTCAGCGCGGCGATAATACCGCCGGCTTCATGCTCTTTCCGGCCGAATGCTGGTTTTCGCACAGCTACGATGCAAACAAAGTTTCACCTTATCCGGTGTATGGCGCCGTGCGCGACGCGTTTGCGCCGATGGGGCTGGCTTGGGCCCTGGCCAAGCGCCGGTTTTATTCGGGGGAAGAATTGGACACAGCCGTGTATCTGACCAATGACGATGACCAGTTCCGCAGTTTTCAGGATCTGGATCTGCAGGTCATTTTCATGGATGCGAAGGGGCACAAACAGACCAACGGCCTGCCGGTTTGCCTGCCGGATTCGCCTTACTACAAAACCATCAGCGTGCCAGTGCATCTGACCCTGCCCCGGACCACCCAGGCGCGGCAAAAGATGTGGGTCACTTTCCGCCTCGGCGATCAGGGCCGGGAGATCAGCCGCACCTCGGATCGCATCGAGATTTTCTCCAATCCGGTTCCGCCGCATCCGCTGGATTTGACGGTGACGGCGTTGTCGCTGGAGCCGGAATTAAATCGCCTGGCCAAAGACATTTTTGCCACGGTGCAAACCCGGTTGCCGGAAAAACCGGAAGGGGCCTTGATCCTGGCCGGACCGAAAATGTCGCTGAAGGATTTGGCTCCCGATCGTCCGTTGTTCGAGACCATCAGCCGCGGCGCGACGGCGGTTTTATTCATCCCGTCCCGAGAAATTGCTCCGTTATTTCCCGACCAGATCGCTGCCACCGAAAAAACTCTGGCGGAGTTTGGAGACATTTCCGCCATTCTTTCGACGCCGATCGGCCAAGGGTTGGAGCCGATGGATCTGAAATGGTGGACTAGAAAAAATGACAACCGCGCTTTCATCGCAAGCAATGCGCACCGGCTCAATCCGTCAGGGAAAGCTCGTTCGCTCGTTGGTTACATTCCGCCGCACGGTTACACGTCTGACGACAAATTAACAGAGCATTACTGGTCGGTCCTTTCGGAAATTCAAATCGGTTACGGACGGATCTGGCTATGCGATCTGGATTTGGCCAAGTGCATGGGCGCAGATCCGATGGCGAGAATCTTTGCGGAAAATCTGTTGCGGGCCGCGGCTGATCCTGGTTCCACTCGCTTGTTGAAGCCGATGCCTACTCACGCGGAATTGCTGAAAGGGAAACGATAACCGTCGGCGCAGGAAAAAAGCGGCAGAGGACTGGCCGCAGTCCAA
>CAIYOY010000236.1 GCA_903927905.1 uncultured Verrucomicrobiales bacterium
CGTGATCTTTTGGGCACCCTCCATCAACGCGACCGCTCCCGCAGTTTGCGTCCAGTGCGTCATATTCGCAAACTGTAAGCCATGTCTTGGCGCTAAGCTGTAAGCGATGTCTTGGCACTGTGCCACAGAGGCGCGCTCCGTCAGAACTGACCATCACTTTTGATCGCACCCCTGAAAGGGGGCAATGTCCCCCCGCCTATGGCATCTGGAAAAGTGAACCGTGTGTCAATGGCTGCCTACGGCGCGATTTTCCCATCGTTCCCGAGACTGACGGATTCCCATTGGTCGCCGCGTTTCAGATCAACATCGTAGGTCACGTCTCCGTCCTCCGTGGTTTTGGTCAGAGAGATCAGCCGTGCATTTTGCATCAGCGCTTTGACCGCGTTTTGCACCGCCGCTGGAGTCTCGGACAAAGCCACCTCAACGGATCGAGCCACGATGTGACCATCGGGAGCAATGGTTACGGTGAACGGTTTTCCGTCCGGATTTATTTCCACTTCATAATCCGTTTTTCCGTCGTCAAACGTTTGGGAGAGGTCGCCGAGTTTTCGGCCAGCCGATTCTTTCGCCACCGCTGCTTGAACGGGCATCGGCATTTCGGCCAGAAAGACCTGGCGCTTCAGGAGCTGGCCGTTCTTGTTCACCGTAAAAGTGCGGTTTTGGCCAGCTTGGGTTATTTCCACGGCAAAGGAAATATCCTTGTCGTCCAACTGTTTGGTGATGTTCTCGAGATGACTGGTTCCGACGTATTTTCTGATCGCCGCCTGTACTGGCGGCGGGGTTTCGCCCAAAAAAACCTGAACGTCGAGCAACTCGCCCTCATCATTCACGGTGAAATTCCGGTCGCGATTGCCCTTTTTCATTTCCACGTCATAGGTGACTTTTCCCTGCTCCACATTTTTCTCAATGCCGGTCAGATGGCCTTTACCCAAGTGAGCGTGAACGGTTTTTTGGGCCGCTGGCGGCAGGTCGGCCAGTTGGACGGTGGTGGTTTGCCCGGCTGAATATGCAGACGTGGCCATCAAGAGCAGAACTGCTCCGAACCCGGCCATGAAACGGGAATTGTGCATGGAATTATTATGGCGCAGAAACATTCGGGGCGGCAAGCACGTTGACCGCATCATCAATGGCCTGACGCGTGGTTTTTAAATCCATTCGATTGGTCGTCGTGTTGTTGGAAAGGAAGGCGAAGAGGTAGCGCTTATGGTCATGGGGATTGTCAACATAACCAGCCAGATCGGCGGAGATGCGCAGGGAACCCGTTTTGGCGTGGACATTTCCGGCGCCATCGGTCTTACAGAAACGGTTATCAATGGTGCCGTCCACACAACCGATTGGCAGGATTTTATCCCAGCTCGGATAACGGGTGAGCATGTAGCGGATGATGGTGATGATGGAGCGCGCGCTGAAACGGTCGTTGCGCGACAGACCTGATCCATCCTCCATCGCCAGGTCGTTGGTTTTGAGCCGGACTTTGTCGGCGAGAAATTTGAAGACCAGCTTTTGACCGGCGCTGGGGGAATCGGTGCCGGTGAATTCATAGCCAATGTGGCGGAGCAGCAGATCGGCCATGACGTTGTGACTGACTTTGCCCATGGCAATGCAAGCGACATCGAGACGAAGCGGCGAACCCTCGTAGGTCAGATTGGTGGATTTGTAGGTGTAAAGAAGTTTGCCGGGCGCGGCAAAGCCACTCTGACCCAGTGCTTTTCCCATCACCGTGATGCCGGCGTTGGTCAGGGCGGTGAAAAAAGCCTGGGCCCCTTCGGCGTTGTAGTTGACTTGATTGGTCAGGCGCGTGTAGGAACCTGACGTGTGTTTGTAAACACAGGCCCCGTAGATTTGGACATTGCCCTGAATGTTGGTCAGGCCCTGGCTTTGCAGTTGGGCGGCGATGAAATCGAGGGGCTTGCGCGCGCCGTTTTTGCCAAAAACGTCTTCGTTCCAAGTGATATCGTGTTTGACCAGGAGATTCAGGTCACCGTGTAAAACTCCACCCTCCACGGCTCCATGGCCGTAAGCGAGAGATTCGAAGCAACTGTTCGTGCCCAGCAAACTGAACGCAGCAGATGAAGTCACGATTTTCATCAGGGACGCCGGGGCTTTGGTCGTGTCCGGTTCGTGCTGATAATAAACCGCCGAGCCGTCCTCGTTTTCCGCGATCATGGACCAGGTGTTGCCGGCGACATTGGTCCGGGAGATGATGGCGTCTATCTGGCTGGTGACCGACTGCGCGCGGGCCGTCACCAGCCAGGCCAGTAAAAGTAAACATCCAATCGCGCGCGCATTCATATCAAATAAATTCGTTGATCAAATTCTCCAGAAATTCCTGGCGACCGCTGAAATTTTTCGGCTCGCCGGTCTTAAGGATGTGTTGCTCGAGTTTTTCCAGGCTGCTCTTGCCGGACTCCACTTCTTTGCCCACGCCGGTGTTCCAAGAGCTATATCGTTCTTTGACAAATTTTTCCAGGCGACCGTCTTTGCGAATGGCGGCGGCGATTTTGAGGCCTCGGGCGAAGGCATCCATGCCTCCGATGTGCGCGTAGAAAAGATCGTTCGGCTCAAAACTTTCGCGGCGGACTTTGGCATCGAAATTCACCCCGCCGGTTTTCAGGCCGCCCGCTTTCAGGATGGTCAACATGCACTGCGTCGTCAGATAAATATCGGTGGGGAATTGGTCGGTGTCCCAGCCGAGGAGGAGGTCGCCGGTGTTGGCGTCAATCGAGCCGAGGGCATTGGCCGCAGCCGCGACTTCGAGTTCGTGCTGCATGGTGTGGCCGGCCAGGGTGGCATGGTTGGTCTCGAGGTTGAGCTTGAGATGATCTTTGAGGCCGTATTCGCGCAGAAAATTCAGGCAGGCGGCGGCGTCGGAATCGTATTGGTGTTTGGTCGGTTCTTTCGGCTTGGGTTCGATGTAGAATTCGCCTTTGAAACCGATCTTCTTTTTATAGGCGACCGCCATGTGCAGGAATTTGGCGAGGTGATCCAGTTCGCGTTTCATGTCAGTGTTCCACAGGGTGGAGTAACCCTCACGTCCGCCCCAGAAAACATAACCTTCGCCCTTGAGTTCGTGGGTGACTTCCATGGCTTTCTTTACCTGAGCGCAGGCGTAGGCAAAAACATCTGCATTGCAACTCGTCGCGGCACCGTGCATGTAGCGCGGATGAGCGAAGAGACAGGCGGTGCCCCACAAGAGATTGATGCCCGTGCGCTTTTGTTCTTCTTTCAGGACTTTGACGATGGCATCAAGATTTTTATTGGTCTCGACGAGCGTGGCGGCTTCAGGCGCGACATCGCGATCATGGAAGGCGTAAAAGGGTGCGCCCAGTTTTTCAATGAATTCGAAGGCCACGCGCACGCGGCGTTGGGCGTTCTCGACGGAATCGCTGAAGTCATCCCACGGTCGGCAGGCGGTGGGCATGCCGAACATATCCGCGCCGCGCCCGCGAAAGGTGTGCCAATAAACGACGGAAAAGCGGAGGTGTTCCTCCATGGTTTTGCCTTCGACTTTTTCCTTGGCGTTGTAATGTTTGAAGGCGAGAGGGTTTTTGGACTTGGGGCCTTCGTAGGAAATTTTTTTGATGGCCGGAAAGGCCGCAGCGGTCGTTTTTATGGAGTTCATTTGTTTCACTGGTTAGACGTTAAAAGAGGAGCGGACAGTTGCAAGGTTTTTTCCGAGTGATGGCGCCACGAATTGGTTTGCCCGGTGCGGTGGAATTGATCATCATGCTTGGAGCCAATTTCTTTGTCCGTCGCATGAGATTTGATTTTAAACCAGGGGAAAAACGCGCCTGGCGGCTTGGGTTAGCCGGGATATTTTGGCTGTTGGCGCTGACGGCGATGGGCAAGCCGATCATCGTGGCGCGTTCGACTTCTTATTTTACGACCAACGGAGTGGCGGGGTTTGAATTTTCCATCAGCAATGCGATCACGGTGACGAATCTGGGGGTTTTTGATGCGGACAATAATGGCTCACTCGGCACGAACACCATGGTCGGGCTGTGGGACGCGAAGTCTCAGGCATTGCTGGCCAGTATTGAAATCCCCGCCGGCAAAGCAGCCCCGATACGCAATCACTTTTTTTATAAACGCATCACTCCAATAACATTGCCGCCAGGGAATTATGCGGTGGGCGCGCAATATGCGTTTAAGCGCGAACCGATAGGGTATGACACGGACATCACGCCCGCGCCGGAAATCGAATGGGTCGCCGGACGGGTGGCGTATGGGAACGCGTTTGTTTTTCCCGGCGATAGCAAGCCGCAGGCGGGACGGTTCATCGGGCCGAATTTTGATTTTGTGCCGGGCACGCCGTTGTTGATCACGAATATCTGGAATCGCGCGGTTTATCAGCGCGGTTCCAATAATGCGGCAGTGATTCCGGTGAGGGGAACTTTGGCGGGATCGGCGGCGCGGGTGGAAGGGCGGGCGGTTTTGTTCGATGATGCCATTGGCTTGTCAAGCGATTGGCAGGTGGTCACGAATGGCGCGGTGTCCGGGGTTTTCTCCGGGACGATCACGGTGCAGGCTGGAGGGTGGTATCGGCTGGAATTCCGGGCGGTGGATGGAGCGGGCCAGGTGGTGGCGACTTATGTCATCAATCGGATTGGCGTGGGCGAAGTTTTTGTGACAGCGGGACAATCGAACGCCGCCAACGAAGGACAGACGCGGCAGACGCCGGATGATGATCGGGTTTCGACGCTGGACATCACCAACGGCTGGCGTTGGGCTTATGATCCGCAACCGATGGCCACCGGCACGAAAGGATCGGTGTGGTCGTTGTTCGGCTCGTTGATGCGGCAACGATACAGTGTGCCGGTCGGGATGGTTTGTGTGGCGGAGGACGCCACGACGGTCGGGGATTGGCAGCCGGGCGGAACGAATTTTCCGAAGTTAAGCAAAGTAATGTCGGCACTGGGGCCGCAAGGTTGCCGGGCGGTTTTGTGGCATCAGGGCGAAGCGGATGCGCGTTACTCGACGACCCCAAGTGATTATAAGGCGAAGTTGGAAACGTTGATCGCGGGCTCGCGCAGCGCGGCGGGTTGGAATGTTCCGTGGGGCGTGGCCGAGGTCAGTTTTAATTATTTGGCCACCGTGCCGCATCAGACAAACATCATTTATGCGCAGCAAGGAGTGGTCGCCGATGATCTGGGAAATTTTACCGGGGCCGCAACGGATGATCTGGTCGGAACGATTTGGCGGTATGATCTGGTTCATTTCACCGGCACGGGTTTGAAGGCGCACTCGCAACGCTGGGCCGATGCGGTGGTGGCGGCGATGGGTGGGACAATTGAAGTGGTGCTGGATGATACGGACGCTGAATTCACGGGGAAATGGGCAACTAATTCAACCATCGGGGGCCGGTTTGGCCAGACTGCGCGGATCGCGCCGACGAAAGGTCCGCTGGCCACGGCGACGTATCGCCCGGTGGTGCCGGTGTCAGGTTCGTATGACGTGTGGCTGTGGTATCCGGCCGGGACGACCAACTCGACGAATGCGTCCTGGCAAATCAATGGCGCTTCGGGCACCCAAAACCTCACTGTCAATCAGCAGGCCAACACGGAGTTTTGGTGCCGCGTGGCGACCAATCAATTTTTTGCACAGGGGACCAATGGCACCATTAAACTTTTCAGTTCGCCCGGTCAGACGAATCATAATGTTTGCGCGGACGCGGTGCGGTTGAGTTTTGTTTCGCCGAAAATGTTCAATGGCTTCACGCAGTTCGCCCGCGATGAAACGAACGTCTCGATCCGTTGGACCGGGCGGTTAAGCACGCGATTGCAAAAAAGTTCCGTGCTGAACGGAGCGTGGCTGGATGTGCCAAAGGCGATGAATACCAATGCGGTGACAGAAGGGCAGGGGAACAATGCGTTTTATCGGTTGATCCAGCGATAGACTTTTTGAGCTTTGTTGGCCGACGGCCATCTTCAGTGAGGGGTGAACACCCCATGGTGAGAAGGTGACCGCGCTCTTAGCTTAACTCATGAAACATTGGAAATCCTGCCTGGCCCTGCTGTTCCTGGCGTTGGTTGGCTGCACCGATGGACCCACCACTTCCTCGGCCATCAACCGGAGACCGGTCCTGACCGCCGCACAGAAGAATGATTCGAATAATTTTGCCGATCCGTCCAAGCCCGATGACTTCGCGAACTATTACTTCAGTTACGCCGGTGAAAGAGAGCGCACGATCAACACGGGGGGCGAGTGGGCAGATCCGGCGGCCACTGATTTCACTCCTCAGCAAAGCCAAACACCACACTATCAATCGCTCTATCAGCCCTATTATTTCGCGCCTTATGGCAATTATAATGGCGGTTACGGCGGCGGGTATCATTCGCAGGGCGGAGGCCGTCGGTTTCGTTGATGCTTTCTTGCGTTTCGAAAACAAGATAAGACATCTCCTGCAAAAAAGGTGTTCGAGAATGATCGTTCGGTCATCAGGCTCCGGCTGAAAGTCAAATAAATAGTCGGGTAACACCCCATGGCTGGAAGCCCGGATCTGCCGTACCTTCATCCATGAAACATTACAAGTCCGGCCTGGTCCTGCTGCTCGTGGCGGCGGCTGGTTGCGCCTCCGAAAGCCCCATGGCCTCCGCCTCTGTCAATCATAGATCATCCCTGACCGTCGCCCAGATAAACGACTCGAATAATTACCCTGATCCGTCCAAGCCGGACGACTTCGCCAAACATTACTCGGCAGGCACCGGGGAGCGTGTCAACATCGGGGGAGGAGCGGGACAGAGCAGTGGCGGTTATTTTTACAACTACGTGGGGCCCGGTGGCAAATATTTCGGTGGCGGATACCACCATTTTTAAAACGGCTGATTTCAATCTGTCGTTGGACAGATCTCACAGCAGCTTGATCTGCTTCTGCTCCTTCTCAATCCCCTCCACCAAACCTTCAACGCGATGGCGGCGGCGTTCGATGATTTCTTTATCAACAGCAGGGTCGAAGGCCACGGGATATTTGCCGTCGTAACAGGCCATGCAGAAGTTGTCTTTGGGCAGGCCGGTGGCGCGGACCAATCCGTCGGGGCTCAAATAACCCAGGGAATCGGCGTTGATGTAACGCCGGATTTCATCATGGGAATGATTGGCCGCCATGAGTTTGCTGCGATCAGGAAAATCGATGCCATAAACACAGGGGTTCATGTGCGGCGGGCAACTGACCAGGACATGGACTTCTTTGGCCCCGGCTTCTTTCAGATTGTTGACACGGGCTTTGCAGGTGGTGCCGCGGACGATGGAATCGTCCACGACGATGACGCGCTTGCCTTTGACCAGTTCACCGATGAGGTTGAGTTTTACCCGGACATCGAAATCGCGGACGAGCTGGGAGGGTTGGAGAAAACTACGCCCGACATAATGGTTGCGGATGAAGGCCATCTCAAACGGGATGCCCGACTCGAGCGAGTAACCAAGGGCCGCGCAGTTGCCACTGTCGGGCACAGGGATGACCACGTCGGCCTTGATGGGATGTTCCCGGGCCAGTTCGCGGCCCATTTCGACGCGGACTTTATAAACGTTGCGATTGGCGATGTTGCTGTCCGGGCGGGCGAAATAGACGTATTCAAAAATGCAGAAGGCGCGTTTGGAATGTTCGGGGAAAGCCTGGAGCGAGCGGAGCCCGTTTTTGTCTATGATGACGATCTCGCCGGGCTCGATGTCCCGGACGTATTTGGCCGAAATCAAGTCAAGCGCACAGGTTTCGCTGGCCAGGACATAGGCGTCCCCGACTTTTCCCAGGCACAATGGACGGAAACCGTGCGGGTCACGAACGCCGATGAGTTCCTGCTCGGTCATGATGACGAGCGAATAGGCACCTTCGATGCGGCGGATCGCCTGGATCAGGCTGTTCTCATTGCCTTCGGTGGACGGGCGGGCGAGGAGGTGAAGAACGATTTCGCTATCCACGGTCGTTTGGAAAATGGAGCCTTGATCCTCGAGTTCTTCGCGCAGTTGGGATGCGTTGGTCAAATTGCCGTTGTGGGCGATGGCGATCTGGCCGCGCTTGCTGTCGCCGGTGAGCGGTTGGGCGTTGCGGAGATGGGAAGAGCCGGTGGTGGAATAACGGGTGTGGCCGATGGCCATGGAACCGATCAAGCCGTGCAGCACGTCGCCGTTGAAAATCTGCGAGACCAAGCCCATGCGTTTGTATTCGTGGAAATTGCGGCCATCGGAGGTGACGATGCCGGCGCTTTCCTGGCCGCGATGCTGCAAGGCGTAAAGGCCGTAGTAAGTGAGTTCGGCCGCATTGGGGTGGCCGTAAATTCCGAAGACTCCGCAGTAATGTTTAGGGTGGCTCTGCACGGGGCGCGATTTTAGGAACTAAGTTCGACAGTGCAAAGATTAAAGTGAAAAAATCCGTTCCGACTCACGTAATCACGCGATATGGGCTTCAACGGAGCGCGGGTCTGTGACCCGCTGCGGCTGATAATTTAAAGAGGCTTTGAATAACTTTATAAAGCTTCTGCCTGGCGAAGCTGCTGCGAGCCGCGGTCCCCGCGCTCCGTTGAAGGATTCGCTTGCCAAGGCGGGGCGGGATTGTTATCTCTAATGTGTCATTATTTATGCCATCATTTAGCTACGTTGCTCGGGATTCGGCCAGTGGACGGGAAGTGCGCAGTACGGTGGACGCTTCAAGCGAAGCCAACGCCATTGCCGTGCTGCTGAATCGCAATCTCATGGTCGTCTCCATCACGGAGAAAATGAGTAAAAAAGGCAAAACCGCAGGTGGCAAAGTGTCGTTGGCGGATCTGGTCGTCTTCACCCGCCAATTGGCCACCATGATTGACGCCGGTCTGGCCATGGTGCAGTCCCTTCAGGCCTTGGGCGAACAGACCAGCAACAAGGTCATGCGCGATGTCATCAAGGACATCACCAGCCGCGTGGAAAGCGGCGATAGTTTTTCCGAAGCATTGCAGAAACATCCCAAAGTATTTGATCGCCTCTATTGCTGCATGGTCGGCGCGGGTGAAAAAGGCGGGTTGCTGGCAGAAATTTTGGCCCGGCTCGCCACCTACCAGGAAAACAGCGCCCGTTTGCGCAAGAAGGTCAAATCCTCGTTGATGTATCCCACGGCGGTGACCATCATCGCCATCGGCATCACCATTTTCCTCCTGGTCAAAGTCGTGCCCGTCTTCGGCGACATCTTCACCAGCATGGGTGGCAAACTCCCCACCCCGACCCAATATCTCATCAATATCAGCAATTGGATGCAGCATTACTTTGTCTGGATGATTCTCGGCATGGGCGGCAGCATTTGGGGTTGGATCTTCTATATCAATACTCCTCCCGGCCGCGCCTTCTGGGATGCCAAACGCATCAAGTTGCCGATTTTTGGTGCGATTGCCCATAAAATTTGTCTGGCTCGTTTTACCCGGACGCTCGCTTCGCTCATCCGCAGCGGCGTGCCGATTCTGGAAGTGCTGGGCATCACCGCCAACACCGTTGGCAATGTGGTCATGGAAAACGCCATCAAAATGGCTACGGCGGACATAGAAAAGGGCGAAGGCATTTCCCAAGCCCTGGGCAAACATCCGGTTTTCCCCACCATGATCATCCGCATGATGTCAGCCGGCGAACAAACCGGCAAAATTGATTCCATGTTGGAACGTGTCGCTGACTTCCTGGACGAAGAAATCGAAACCACTCTGGACGGCTTGACCTCGCTGATTGAACCGCTGTTGATCGTGTTCCTCGGCGTGGTCGTCGGCGGCATCGTCGTCTGCATGTTCCTGCCGATCTTCAAACTCGGCGATCTGGTGTCCGGCAAGCATTAAACGGAGCGGGGGCGGCTCGTCCCCGCCACACTTGACCGCGAGTGCCAGGGCGCGTCACTCCGTGCGCGCCAGGGCTGATTTGCATGGGAGGCGGGAGAACAAGAAATGATTCCAACTGTTTTCTTTTAAATTTAGGACACTACACGTCAGCTCGCTGGCTAATCACGCATTGAACAAATATTGGCATGTCATGAAAATCGGGATGGCGAACACCATGGTGTATCGCATGAATTTCCTTTTTCGCGCGGGCTTTACGCTGATTCCGCTGACCGCGACCATTTATTTGTGGCGGACCGTTTATGCCGGGCAAAGCTCCCCGGTCGGCACCTACACCCTGTCGGGCATGATCTCTTACTATCTCATGGTCATGATCGTGGATGTGCTGACCGCCGTGAATGAAGACGACTGGGCCATCGCGGCCGACATCAAGGACGGCAATATCAGCCAGTTCCTGCTC
>CAIYOY010000237.1 GCA_903927905.1 uncultured Verrucomicrobiales bacterium
CCCGCGCCTTGATGATGCTCCCGGCCCCGCTGATGGTCGTGCCTTCGACCACACCGACGCGATCCGGGTCGAGCGCTGGCAAATCAATCTTCGCGTCCTCGACCGCCAAAGTGGAAGCGGCCACGCCGTATTGCACAGTCAGATCAAACCGCCCCGGCTTCCGGCTCTTGGCATAAAGCGTGACATCAAAATCCCGCACCTCAGCCGCGATTTTGACCGACATCTTGCTGGCATTGAACCGGGTGATCGGCCCCGCCGCGCTGATGCCGCCGCGCACATTGCGCCAGAACTCGCCCAGATCCTTGCCACTGGGCGAAATGATTCCGATGCCGGTAATGACCACGCGACGTTGCTGAAAATCCGTTTTCATTTGGCGGAAGGGATTTTATAAGGAAACACCGCCGGAGTGCTTTTCTGGTAGGCCCGATAATTGTCGCCAAATTTCTCCACCAACGCCTTTTCCTCCCATTTGATCCGAAAATAAAGCGCTGGAACAAAAAGCAAACCGATCAGCGATAGCGTATAAAAAGCCGAAAGAATCAGCCCGACTGACAACAACTCCAGGATCATCGAAAAATAAGTCGGATGCCGCATCCACCGAAACGGCCCGTCCTGCACCATCTCGTGATTGGAGCGGATTTCGATGTGCAAACTCCAGAAGCGGCCCAGCGCTTTGATCGCCTGCCAGCGGATTAAAAACGAAGCCACCGCGCAGCACCAGCCAGCGGCGAAGAGGATGACCCCAACAGGTTGTTGTTTGTGCAAATGCTCCGCTATACCTCCGGCCATCATCACGATGCCTGACAGCATAAAGAGACGAAAGGTCGTATTCTCCATGACGGGACCCGCAACGGTGTTAGGCCGTTTCGTCCCCAATTCAACCATTCTCGCCAGGAAAATTAACGCAACAGAAGCAATCGGCACAAGGCCAACCGGAATCATTGGGGACTTTGTAGCCAATCCCGCCGGCAGATTCAATAGAATTGCAGGAAAAGTTTTGCGTTTATAATCGTGCTTTTTTGTCATTCCTTTTGAAGAATTATGGTGACTTCTCCGTCCAAAACGGTAATTGAAAGTTGTTTGCCTTGAAAATGATTCGTCTTAAAAAAGCATTTACGCTGATCGAATTATTGACCGTCATCGCCATCATCGCGATTTTGGCGGCCATGCTCCTGCCTGCTTTGGCCAAAGCCAAGCAGCGCGCCTACGATGCCAAATGCATCTCCAATTTGCATCAGTGCGGCATCGCCATGAATCTTTATCTCCAGGATTTCCGTGACCGCCTCTTCTGGGGCGATCTCAATGATTTGTCCTCCCTCTCCACCAACGGCATGGAATGGTTCGTCTGGGCCGGCCGCACCAATGGCAATAAAAACCTGAATCAACAAAACATTTTCAATCGGCTGGATCGCCCGCTCAATCACTATGGCTTGACCGAAAAAGTCGTGACCTGCCCGAGCGACATGGGCCGTCATGCCGATGTGGCCGAAACCACTTTTGATTCGGTCGGCAATTCTTATTTCTTCAACTGCGCCGGTTACCCCGACCTCGTCGGCAGCGGTTACGGCGGCCTGGACGGCAAGGTCGCAGCCAATGTGCTGAACGCGGGTGAAACCGTCATGTTTGGCTGCGGAATTTTTTCCCAGTTTCAAGGTTCCAAAGGATGGCACCGGCCACAACCGGCGGGTTATATCCTTTTCGTGGATGCGCATAGTGAATTCAAGCTGGCCGCGCAAGCCTATGAGCTTGACTGGTAAAAAACCGTTCGTTCATCTTTTTTTAAAGGACAAGTGAGAAAATCCGTTTTAGTCGTATTATTGTTGATTGGCCTCGCCTTTTCCGGCCAAGCCGACGAGCCAGCGGCCAAGGCTCCGCCGCAAAAAATGGTATTGTTCGTCTGCACCGGAAATTATTACCGCAGCCGCTTTGCCGAAGCCTTCTTCAACTATAAAGCCCGGGCTGAACATCTGGACTTGAAAGCAATTTCGCGCGGCCTGCGTCTCGCCATTTCCCAGCACGGCATCTCCCCGTTGTCCCGCAAAGAATTAGTCAAGCGCAAGATTCCGGCGGAATTTTTCCTCGGCGCGCCCAAAGCCTTGACCAAGGACGACCTTAAAAAAAGCGACTACATCGTTCTGATGGATGAGACGGAACACCGCCCGCTATTGGAAAAATATTTTCCCAAACGCGACGACAGCAAGATCCATTACTGGCACATCCCGGAAGCCAGCAAATTGAATCCGGCCAAAGCCGCTCAGACCATGTCTGAGAACGTTGAGAAACTTCTACAAGAGCTGGGGCATTGAAAAGTTGACACTCCCACCCCCTTGGTCAAAACTCAGCTCGTAAAAAATTATGACCAAACAAAAAACATTCGCTTCTCTCGTAGCGCTCATTTTTCTCCAGCTTTCCCTCGCGGCAGCATCTCTCGAAAAAAGGCCGGCTGATCCTTACTTTGAAAAATTCCGACCGCTCAAAGCACCCAAAGTCTCTCATCTCGTCCTCAAACAGGATGATCGCCTGGCCATTTGCGGCGATTCCATCACTGAACAAAAGAAATATTCGCGCATCATGGAAACCTACTTGACCGTGGCGCTGCCGGAACTGAACTTGAGCATCCGCCAGTACGGCTGGAGC
>CAIYOY010000238.1 GCA_903927905.1 uncultured Verrucomicrobiales bacterium
TGACCGAGCTGTTTCTAGCTCCTCACTCCCAAAATCACATAGGCCAACCTTCTAACCAGTTGACTCTGTTCGAGTAATATCCGGACACTCGTGGCAATACAGCCGACTGCCAGTCGGCGCTACGTGGCAAGCATCCCGCTTGCATTTAAAAATTTCCGCTTTTGAAATTTGTTTCGCGCTTCGGATTTCGTGCTTCGATTTTGCCTTTCAAATTTATTTCCCCGCCACCTTCCAAATGTCATTCACCGGATGCTGGTCGAGGACGTTGGGGTAGATGCCTTTGATTTTGGTCGGGTTATAGTAATTGAAGCCGACATAAATATAGAGTGGGATGATGGGTATTTCATCGGCCACGAGGAGGGTTTCGGCTTCTTCGAGATCAGCGGCCCGTTTTTTCACGTCCGGCTCAAAATCGGCCTGGTGCATCAGGTCATCGTAACGGGCGTTTTTCCAGCCAGTGCGATTGTTGCCGTTGTCGCTGCGGAAAAGGTCGAGGAAGGTGTTGGGATCGTTGTAATCGCCCACCCAACTGCTGCGGCTGACATTGTAATCGAGGCTGTTTTGGGCGGCGACGTAGATCTTCTTTTCCATCTGCCGGATTTCCATGTGGATGCCGAGTTCCTGTTCCCAGGCATGTTGCAACTCGACGGCGATCTGTGAGTGGATGTTGTTGCCGCTGCCAGAGTCAATCAGATAGTTGAACGTGGGAAATCCCTGGCCGCCGGGAAAACCGGCTTCGGCCAGAAGTTGCCGAGCTTTCACCGGGTCGTAGCCGAGGCCTTTGGGCGGCGTGTAATTCGGTGCGCCTTCGGGCACGAGATGATCGGACGCCTGTTCGCCGCCGCGAAGAATCCGTTCGATCAGATGTTTTTTATCGAGGGCCAGGGCCAGGGCGCGACGCACGCGAACATCGGTAAAAGGCGCCTTGGTGACATTGATGCGGGCAAAGTAACTGGCGAAGTAATTGAAGGTATGATAATCGGGCCGGCGCTTGAGTTCATCCATCAGTTCCTCGGGAATGATGTCCTTGTCCCAAATGATGTCGGCGATGCCAGTGTCATATAAATTCAATGCGGTGCTCGGCATGGAGATCGGTAGCCAATCCACCAGTTCGGTTTTGGTGTTGGCCGCGTCCCAATAGTACGGATTTTTGCGCATCCGGATTTTGTCGTTCAATCGCCAGGCTTCCAATTTATACGCGCCACTCGAAGGTACCGGATAATGCCGCACCCATTGGTCGCCGTATTTTTCAATGGCCGCGCGCGGCACCACCGCCAGCGTCGGCAGGGTGCAGAGATCCAGAAAAAAGGCCGTCGGACTGTTCAATTCCACCCAGAAAGTGCGCGCATCCACCGCTTGAACGCCGAGGGCTTCGACGTTGGTTTTGCCGGAATTATATTCCGCCGCATTCTTGACGTAAAATAGTTGACTGGCGTACTTGGCCGCCGTCAGCGGGTCCAGCACCCGCCGCCAGGAATAAACAAAATCCGCCGAGGTGATCGGTTCGCCCGTGGACCAGCGGTTGTTGTCGCGCAGATGAAACGTATAGACCTTGCCGTCGGGAGAAATGTCCCACTTTTCCGCGAGGCTGGGAATGGCCCAACCGGTCACCGGATCATTGCGCGTCACACCTTCGAACAACGCCTGACCGACGCGGATATCTTCCTGGGTGCTGCCGATGGCCGGGTCGAGCGACTCTGGTTCATGGCCATTGATGATGACGAGGTCCGCCCGCTGTTCAGTAACCGAACAACTGGCGAGGAGAAAAAGAAATAGGAAGCAGATGAGCGGGAGAAAGCGATGGGGGAATTTCCACGCGCTTTTGGCGGGCCACACTGCTGCGGACAGGAATGTCCGCACTCCGTCCTGATTGAGCGGTCGAACTGGCGATGCGGCGAACCGGCTTTGCGCCGTCTCGTTTAATCGCCCATTCGCCGATTCGCTCATTTATTCGTGGCGGGCGGCGCGGTTAACAACGGAGCAGTCAAGGGCTTGGCTGCCGGTGCATTGCTGGCCACGATGGGCTGGATCAAATTCGGACTTGGAGCCGCCGACGGGGCAGGGGCGGTGGTCGGGATGGCCGCCGGAACAGACGCCGATTTTTCCGTCAACGCTTTGGTCAACCCGCTCGCGCCGGCCGATTTATTGGCATTGCTGGAAATGACCGAGAGACCGAGCGTCAGCACGAAGAACGCGCCCGCTACATAGGTGGTGATCTTGGTCAGCACGTTGCCGGAGCCTGCGCCGAACAACGCATCCGTCGCCGCGCCGCCGAAGGCCATGCCGGCGCCGGCTTCTTTTTTGGGCAATTGCAACAGCACCAAAAAGACCAGCAACAAACAATCAATCACCAACACCACCGTTAAAAAACCGACCAATAGACTCATCATAATATTTATACCTTAAATTGAATTTTTGATTATATCAGCAAAACTGCGTTCGTCCAGCGAAGCTCCACCCACCAAAGCGCCGTCCACATCCGGCAATTCCATCAATTCGCGGGCGTTGCCCGGTTTGACACTGCCACCATATTGGATGCGGACATGCTGCGCAACCGTTTCGTCGTACAATTGCGCCACCAACGCGCGGATGTAAGCGTGGACATCTTGAGCCTGATCCGGGGTCGCGGTCTTGCCGGTGCCGATGGCCCAGACCGGTTCGTAAGCGAGGATCGCCTCCATCACCTGGCCGCCATTCAAATTTTTCAAACAACCGACCACCTGCGTCTCAATCACTTTTTGCGTCTTGCCCGCTTCGCGCTCTTCCAGCGTTTCGCCCACGCAAATGATCGGCTTGAGTGACGCGGCGTGTGCAGCATGCGCTTTTTTGCAGATCAATTCATTGGTCTCTTTTTGGAACTGACGGCGTTCCGAATGGCCCAAAATCACGTAGCGCACCGAAAATTCCTTCAACATCCCCGCCGCGATTTCGCCGGTGTGCGCGCCAAAATTATTTTCGCTCATGTTCTGCGCGCCCAAACGGATGGTGGTGTCAATGATCGCTTTGGACACTTCCGCCAGCGCGGTGAACGGCGGACAAATGACCATGTCCACATCCTTGATGGTGCCCAGGTCAATCTTCAAACGCCGGACCATGTCCTGCGCTTCGGCCACTGTTTTGTTCATCTTCCAGTTGCCGGCAATAATCAGTTTTCGTGTCTTATTCATGTTCTTATTTATTGGACAACGCCGCCACACCGGGCAGTTCCTGTCCTTCCAAAAATTCCAGGCTCGCCCCGCCGCCGGTGCTCATAAAGGTTACCTTGTCACCCAGCCCGGCTTTGTTCAACGCCTTCACACTGTCGCCGCCGCCGATGATGCTCTTGGCCCCGTTCTTCTGCGTGGCTTCGACCACGGCTCGGGCCACGGCGTTGGTGCCCTCGGCAAAACGGGCATCTTCAAACATGCCCATCGGGCCGTTCCACAAAATCGTTTTCGCGCCGGCAATGATCTTCGCGTAATTCGCGGAAGTTTCCGGTCCGATGCTGAAACCTTCCGCATCATCAGGAATATCACCGCTGATGGTGCGGATATTCGTCAGGTCATAAACCGGCTTGCCCTTCTTATTCAATTTGCCCGAGTCCACCGGCGTCGCGATGATGGTGTCCGTCGGCAATTGGAAATTTACTTTGCGGGTCTTCGCCTTTTCTTCCGCTGCGAGCGCCGTGCCTTTGTGATCGGGTTCGATGAGCGATTTGCCCGTCTTCACTCCGTGCGCGAGTTTAAAAGTATAAGCCATCGCGCCGCCGATCAGAATGGAATCCGCCTTTTCCAGCAGCCGGTCAATCACCTTGATCTTGTCCGAAACCTTGGATCCGCCGAGGATCACCACGAAAGGTCGGGCTGGATTTTCCAATTCATCGCCCAAAAATTTTAATTCCCGCTCCATCAACAATCCCGCCGCGCATTTTCCGCCGCTCTTGGCCACAACCCGAGCGATTCCTTCCGTCGAAGCATGTGCCCGATGCGCCGCCCCAAAAGCGTCATTCACATAAACATCGGCCAATTTGGCCAGTTTTTCGGCAAAAGCGGGGTCGTTGGCCTCTTCCTCATTATAATAGCGAACATTTTCCAGAAGGAGAATTCCGCCCGCTTTCAGTTCGGCGACCGCTTTCTCCACCTTTTCGCCAATACAATCATCCACAAAAGCGACCGGTTGCCCGACCATTTCCGACAACTTAACCGCCACTGGGGCGAGGGACATGGAAGGCTCTTTTGTGCCTTTAGGCCGCCCCAAATGCGCTGCTAAAATCACCTTTGCACCATTGCTGATCAACAACTTAAGCGTGGGGAGCGTTTCCTTGATGCGAGTGGTGTCATTGATCACCATCTTGCCATCTTTTTCCTCCATGGGGACGTTATAATCCACGCGCATGAAAACGCGTTGATTTTTCAAATCCAAGTCATTGACAGTCAATTTGGCCATACAAACAGGGGCGAAAGCATACCGAACGCCCCGCCCGAGTCAAAACCAAAGAGAAGATTTTATCGCCCCGGTGGTCTTATTATTTGGCAGGTTTTGGGATAAAAGCATCCGCCCGGCGATCTCCTTCGGCGATTTGCTCGGGCGTCAGCTGCTTCTTTAGAAGGGTCAGATTTTTAGTGGCATCGCGGTTATGTTGCGCAACGGCCAACCGGTACCATTTATAGGCTTCCACCAAATCCATTTTCACCCCTTCGCCCCGTTCATAACAATAGCCCATGGTATTCTCGCCTCCGACCAGGCCCTGTTCCGCAGACAGGGCGGCCCATTTGGCGGATTCCTCCAGGTTTTTCGCCGCTCCCTTGCCCTCGTAGTAGATAAAACTAAGCAGCAACTGCGCTTCAGCCGATCCATTTTGGCCGGCCTGACGAAGCCATTTGACAGCATTGGTTTCGCTTTTTTCAGCCAGGCCGCTTTGGAGATAAATCTGGTCGAGGTAATCCAGCGTTTTAGGCCAATTGCCCTCTGCCGCCTGGCGGACCCATCGCAATCCGTCGTCCCAATTCGTTTTAGCCCCTTGGCCGGAAAAATAGTGTTTGGCCAATTCCAGTCGCGCTTCGGTCAATCCATTTTGGGCTGCCTGCCGGTATAGATATACCGCATGAGAGTAGTCTTGGGCCACGCCATCGCCTTTGTCGTAAAGTTGTCCGAGGAAAAGCTGCGCATTATTTTGCCCCAAAGCGGCCGCTTTAAACATCCAATTGGTCATGGCGGTGAAATCTTTGGCCACGCCGTCGGTTCCACTGTAAGCCAGCCCAAGAGTATATTGCGCTTCGGGAGAATGTTTTTCAGCGGCCCTTTGCAACCACCATAAGCCGGTGGCGGAGTCTTTGGACACTCCCGCGCCCTGCAGATAACTTTTGCCCAAGCCCACGGCGGATAAGAGATGATTCAGGGCGGCGGCCCGCTGGTAGAGCTGAATGATTTCATCCTGACTCCGGGGCAGGGCTTGTCCATTTTGGTAAAGTTTTGCCAATTCGTATTCGGCAAAGACGTAATCGGCTTTGGCGGCTTTCAGAAACCATTGTTCCGCTTTGGCCCTGTCCTGTTTGACTTCGATGCCTTCGAGATAACAGCGGCCCAATTCAAATTCAGCATCAACCTCCCCTTGCTCGGCGGCGGCTTTGTACCAGTCTCCACCATGACGACCTCGGGGAGTTTGATAACCCGGCGACACGGCCATTCTCAGCATTAATTGAGCGCGGTTTTCTCCCAGATCGGCGGCTTTGTATATCCAATTCCATCCGGTGATGTCATCTGCCGGAAGACCGTCGCCGTTCACATAAGAGCGCCCCAATTCATACATGGCCGAAGCGTTGTTTTGGCCGACCGCCTTTTTAAGCCATTTGACTCCTTGTTCCTGACTCTTCAATCCGGCCTCGCCATTGAGATATCCAAGGCCCAGACAATATTCACCCCGAGAATCGTTCTGCTCCGCCGCCAGGCGAAACCATTGATAGGCTTTCTTTTGATTTATTTTGATACCGAAGCCGTTCAGATAAAAAACTCCAAGGCTTGAATACGCTGGGGGCATGTTTTTGATCGGCCGCTTTTTGCAGCCATTTAAAGGCCTGGAGATCATCTTTGGGACCGCCTTCGCCCTCATGATAAGCATTGGCCAGACTCACTTGAGCTTCTGCGGAACCAGCCTCTGCCGCGGTTTGATAATACTTTCTTCCTTCTTTTTGATCCTGGGGCACACCGCGACCGTTGGCATAACAATAGCCCAAGTAAGTCATGGCTTTTAGGTCCTTTTGGGCCGCTGCTTTTTTGAACCATTGCACAGCTTCAAAAAA
>CAIYOY010000239.1 GCA_903927905.1 uncultured Verrucomicrobiales bacterium
GCAAATTTGATCTATTGCGAATAAATCCCGCTTATAAGCCATGACTTTGATCACATCTGACCACAGCATTCTAGGAGCGTCATCGGGAGGTGGATTATCGTATTGAACTAAAAAACCAACTGAATCACAGATTATGGTTATATCGAAATGTGAGGGTTTTAATTTACCGTCACGATAGGCATTTCTTATTCTCTTAAGCCGCCTTTTATTTTCCCAAGGAATAACTACATATATTAGGGGGAGAATCAAAAAAAGCACCAATACAACCACCACGACCACGAAAATAAAAACGTCTTTCATGCCTTCCTCCGGTTTTCGCTTTGTCCCAATGCCGCCCCCATGACATTATGCGCATCGGCATTTTTACCCTCTAAAATTGTGGTGATTGTTCCTCCGCGCATGACGGCGATGCGGGTGCTCATGCCGAGAATTTCCGGGAGATCAGAAGAGATCATGATCACGGCCAGACCTTGCGAGGCGAGGCGGCGGATAAGTTTGTGGATTTCCGATTTTGCGCCGACGTCCACGCCCTGGGTGGGTTCGTCGAGAATCAACACTTTCGGACCAACGGCGAGCCATCGGGCCAGCGCAACTTTTTGTTGATTGCCGCCGGACAACGTGCTGACCAGGGAATCGGGGGAATAAGTTTTTATCGCGAGATCGCGAATATATCCCGCAGCCAGATCACGCTCGTCGCCGAATCGCAGCCAGCTCCACGGAAAGAGCCGCGAATGAATGCTCATGGTGGCATTGGCGGCGACCGGCATGTCCAAAATGACTCCGTGACGCCGCCGATCTTCCGGCACGTAACCGATGCCGAAACTGATCGCATCGCGGGGGGAACGGATGTGAATGGTTTTGCCATCCAGGGAAATTTCACCCGCATCCGCCGGTGTAATGCCAAAAAGAATCCGGGCCAACTCCGTGCGTCCTGCTCCGACCAGCCCGGCCAATCCAAAAATTTCGCCCGCACGAACTTCAAAACTAATATCGTGTATACCCGAGGCCGAGCAGCCGAGCTTTTGCAAGGACAACACCGCCGCGCCCGGCTCATTTTCCGCCGCCGGATAAATGGCGGAGACTTCGCGGCCCACCATCATTTGAATCAGTTTCGCTTCATTGATATCTCCCACGGAATGAGTTCCGACGCTTTCGCCATCGCGCAAAACCGTGACACGGTCGGCCACTGTAAAAATTTCTTCCAACCGATGTGAAATATAAATGATGCCGACCCCGCTCTTGCGCAGTTCGCGGATGACAGCAAACAACAGATGCACTTCCTTGTGCGTGAGCGAAGCCGTCGGCTCATCCATGATGAGAATGCGCGCGCCGGTTCCGACGGAGCGGGCGATCTCCACAAGCTGTTGTTGCGGCATGGAAAGTTCGCGAATTTCCGTATCGGGATCAATCTCCGCGCCGATGCGTTTTAATAATTCCAAAGCCCGCGCACGACGTTCCTGCCATTGGACTTTGCGAAGACCTTTGGGCGTTTCAAGTCCAAGAGCGATATTTTCCGCCACGGTCAGATCAGGAAAAAGCGCCGGCTGCTGATAAATGGCTGCAATGCCGAGTTTGCGGGCGGAAGAAGGGGTCAGCTTATCTGCGATTTCGCCATTGATGGAAATAGTTCCTTCATCGGGCTGATGAGCGCCGGTGATGACTTTGATGAGTGTTGATTTGCCCGCGCCATTTTCCCCGAGTAACGCATGGACTTCTCCTGCTTGCAATGAGAAGGAGATCCCTTTCAAAGCACGAACAGCCAGAAAAGATTTCTTGATCGAATCGAGTTGAAGCAGGGGAGCGGTCATGCTCGTTTGCTTAAAACCGCCTGCTCATAATTTTTAACTTCCTTCATCCAACCACAACCATCCGGCACACCGGCTTTCAGGCAATAATAATCCCACACCGCGCCGTGTGGCAGGGTCTTGGTTTCTTCCAATAACGCGAGTCGCCCGGTCAAATCACCGTCGGCTTCCAACTTCTTGAGCGTCGAAATCGGTTCCACCAACGCCAGCAACAACGCCTTGATCATGCTCCGCGTGCCAATCGTCCACGCCGCCACGCGATTGATGCTGGCATCGAAGAAATCCAGGCCGATATGCGTGCGCCCAAGATAACCGCCGCGCACCAGTTCCTGCGCGATTGCTTCCAATTCGTCCGAAAGAATCACCACGTGATCGCTGTCCCAACGGACGCCGCGACTGACGTGCAGCAGCAACTCCGGCACCCATTGCATCATCGAGGAGATTTTGTCCGAAATGCTTTCCGTGGGGTGAAAATGCCCCGCATCGAGACAGATCAATTTTTTATTTTTGATCGCGTAACCCAGATAAAATTCATGCGACCCGACGACATAACTTTCCGAGCCAATGCCAAACAACTTTGGCTCCACCGCGTCCAGATTATATTTCGGGCTGATCGGTTTGGAAAAAATCGCATCCAAGGAATTCGCCAACCGTTCACGCGGCCCTTTGCGGTCCACCGGCGTGTCTTTGTAGCCATCCGGCACCCAGACATTCGTCACGCACGGAGTGCCAAGAGCCTTCCCCATGGCCGCGCCGATTTTTCGACAGACGATCCCGTGGTCTATCCAGAATTGACGGATGGATTTATCAGGGTGCGCCAGCGACATGCCGTCCACCAGCTTCGGGTGGGAGAAATACGTCGGATTAAAATCCAATCCCATCTTGTTCGCTTTGGCCCAGGCAATCCAATTCTTGAAATGCGCCGGCTCCAGTTCATCGCGTTCCACCTTTTTCCCGCCGGTTTCGGCGTAGAAGGCGTGCAGATTGAAACGATGTTTACCGGGAATCAGCGAGAGCGCTTTGTCCGCGTCGGCCCGCAATTCATCCGGCGTCCTGGCCTTGCCCGGATAACTGCCCGTGACCGCGATGCCGCTGCCGAACTGCGCACCAATGTTTTCAAACCCGCCCACGTCATCTCCCTGCCAGCAATTCAGCGACACCGGAATCTTGGCCAATCGGCGCAACGCGGCCTCCACATCCACGCCGAATTCGGCATAACGTTCGGCGGCAAGTTTATAAGCGGCTTGTATTTGTCTGGCATTCATGGATTTGCCTGACATTTGTAGAAACCGGCCACCCTGTTTGCAAGTGAATTACCAATATAATCTTGTCCCGTCTTGGCGTATGGGTACAAAAACCATGCGAGCAGTAAAATGTTACATATGTAACATTTTACTGCTCGGCTGCTCCACGCCTGATTCGTAACCAGATATGCAGCCCAAATTCCCCTTCTTGCCTTTTGACATCCGCACCCTTTTTGAAAATGATGACCACATGCCAACCCGGATTGCCTTGCTCCTCGCCTTCATGCTGGTGGTGGCGATCATTGACCGTTGGCGCAATGGCTCCCAGGCCACCCGGTTTAAAGAGTATGGCTTCATTCTTTTCGCCGGCCTGATCGGCGCTCTTTTGGGTGGGGCCAACGATTTCATCACCTCGACGATTTCTCCCGATTATTTCATCTGCGGAAAAGGATTGGAACCCGGCGATGGTTTCAAAACAAAAGCCGTCCTCTTCGGCCTCGGCGAAGGCTTCTCCGCCGGAATCATGGCGGGCGCGGTCTGCCTCTTCGCCGCCCGTTACAAATCAAAGAATCCACCGGCGCCTTACCAATACCTTTTCCGCAATCTCTGGCTTCCGGTGGCAGGGAGCATTCTAGTCGGCGCAATATTACCCGCCATCGCTTCCAGCTTCGACCCATTGAACTTTTCCTCCGACCTGAAAGACCTCATGCCGCCTGAAAAAATCCAAGCCTTCCGCACCGTCTGGTGGGCTCATACCGGATTATATGCTGGCACCCTGATCGGTCTTATCTGCCTGATAATCAAAATCCTAAAACACAGAAAGAGCCAAAAATCCGCCTGTGACGCGGCATGAAAACAACTGACCACGAACCACTGACTCTACCCAATTTGACACCCCCAACCCCCTCTGTTACTTTATTCATAACTGATATGAGTACCGCCATCGAAACAGAAACAAACACGACCGTGTCGCTGACCGAAAGCGCCGCCGTCGAAATCAAGTCCAAGCTGACTGAAGCCGAAAACGCCGGCAAAACCCTCCGCATTTACGTCGAAAAAGGCGGCTGCTCCGGCATGCAATACGGCATGGTCTTCGATGAAAAGCGCGCCGATGACTTTGAATCCTCGTTCCATGGCGTTTCCGTGCTGGTGGATCCTTTCAGCGCCAATTACCTGCGCGGCACCGTGGTGGATTTCTCCGACGCCATGACCGGCGGCGGCTTCAAGATCTCCAACCCCAACGCCAAGCAAAGCTGCGGTTGCGGCAAATCTTTTGAGACTTGAGAGGCGCGCAAGCCGTCCTGAGCGATCAGGACGGCCTTTCTATTCCAACTTGCCATGGCGAAAAATAAATCCCTGCTTTTGATGTTAAGCCTTCTGGCTGGATTCCAGCTTGAAGCACAAGTGGCCACCAACAGCCTGCCGCTGCAACAGTTTCTCCAACTCCTCGCGCAATTGCAGAAGTCGCCCGACGACGTAGCCTTGCGTGGGAAAATCATCACGTTATCGCTCACCATTCATCCGCCTCCCGATGTGCCGGATGCCGCGACCATGGCCGAAGGGGCGGCCGAATACGCCATCAATCATGCCAAGGATAAATCCGATTATTCCGATGCCGCCAAAGAATACGAAAAAGCCCTGTTGCTGGCGCCGTGGATCGCGGCTGATTATTACAAGTGCGGCTCGGCCCATGAAAAAGCGGAAGAACTGAAAGAGGCCATCCGCAATTTCAAATGTTATCTCCTCGCCTCGCCGGATTCCGAAGACGCCCAGGAGGTGAAAAAACGCATCGGTGGTCTGCAATACGCCGACGAGAAAAAAGAGCGCAAATCCGACAAATAGTTTTATCTTCGTGGCAGCGGATGTGAATCTGCTCTGATTTTAAAAATTCGAAATCCGAAATCCGAAACAAATTCAAATGCCACAAGGCGTTAAATTTGAAACTTCCATTCCGTTTCGCCTAAGCTATGGCGGACATAATCTTTAATGAAGTGGACGAACCCGAAGGTTTGAATTTTTTGAAATTGGTTAATTGGGATTTGTTTCGAATTTCGGATTTCGAGCTTCGAGTTTAACAAGTGGGTGCGAACAAAAGTGATGGTCAATATGGTTTGGACTGACGAGCAGCGAAC
>CAIYOY010000240.1 GCA_903927905.1 uncultured Verrucomicrobiales bacterium
ATTTATTGGGTAAACTATCCGTATTTTGGAAAACTAATTATTACCAAAAACTCCCGGCCGATGACGAAGCCAAGCCGTTACTTGGTCTTGTCTTTTTTCTTGGTCTCCGGCTCGGCGGCGAGTTCCATTTTCAACCAATACAAAAGCGCAGGACCAAAGCAAATCGTGATGCCCACCGGCATCGCCCAAATACCCCAAAGAGACAAATCTGTATCTACCATAAGGCTGCGATGTTTATCACCAGGACGAGGAATGTAAAGAGGTTTTTGCCGGTGCGGAGGTGAAAGACATCTGGATTTCAACGCGCCTTCACCGATCCTATTACCGTCGCCGTATTGGTGAAACCATGTGAATAGTACGGTCCAGAAGCGCCGGACTTTATCCAATTCAAGGCACCATTGAACCGGCTGGTGGGCAGATTTGTGAACGTGATCCATCCAGTCAACGAGCCTTTGCCGTCATACATCGAAACATAAAATGGCCACAGTCCATTTTCAGAAATCATGCCCGTCTGGCGAAAAGTGGTTTCATCCGACAACACCCCGGTGGCGGTCACGGCTCCGGTGGTGGTCACAGTGACGCGACCAGCGCTGCCGGAACCCGGACTGCGTGACCCATCGCTATCGGATAGTATGTCCATCGAATAATTACCCGCTACCGGATGGAAATCAGTTCGGCCAAGCGGGTGCGTGGGATCACCGTAGAGCTGCGCGGTTCCGGTTCCATCAGAGACAGTTCCACTGATGGATTTTTGATCTTCGCCGACTTGCAACGTCACGGTTAAAGCCGGCAAGCGGGGGCGGGGTATGACGACGGTCACCATCCCATTCGAATTGACCTGACCGGACAAGCGATAGGTCTGGGTGCCAAGCGTCAGAGTCCCGGACAGGTGCGAGGTCAGGCTGACCGTGGCAGAAAAAATTCCCGAGAGATTCGGATGGTTCGCATCGGAGAAAAGTCCGCTAAAGGACAAGGGCGCGAATTTGAAGATGGAACCGCCGAAGAGCTTATTAAACTCAGGCTCATTACCACCCAATAGAGTGGTTCCATAAAAAACTCCTGATGAAGTCTGAATCAGACCAGAAGCCGGCCGGTCGTAGTTGGTGAATGACTTTAAGAAAGTGAAGGCGCCTTCGGAAGTAAGCATAAAAATTGTCCCGGAATTTCCTGTTCCGCCTCCTTGGGTTGTTCCATAAAGATTGCCATCGGTTGCTTGCAACAATTGATTTGGCATCGCTCCGTTGGTCTCGGAAAAGCGGAACAAAGTTGTCCACCAGCCGCTGGTCGTTATTTTGAAAATGATGCCATTGCCAGCAGAAACATTTTGCTTCGCGCCGACTCCGCCATAAAACGTGGTCCCATAAAGATTTCCGTCCCGCCCAAGCGCCAGCGTTTTGCCACCGGTATATTGCTGGCCCAAATCAGCAATGCTGCTCAATGTGCCTGACGGGGTCATTTTGAAAACCGTGCCGCCGCCGTAGCGGCCGCCAGAAGTTGTCGTGCCATAGAAGTTACCATCTGAGCCTCGCAATAATCCATTTGGCATGGAGCCACTGCTTCCACCAAACACCGCCAGTGTGTTTAAATTGCCATTTGTAGTTATTTTAAAAATGGTGCCTTGATTATTTGGCCCGCCGGTTTCTGTCGCACCGTAAAAACGGCCATCGTTATTTTCCACCAAAGCCATTGGGCTAGATCCATTTTGTCCGTTAAATTGAAACAGGTTCGTTAATTTACCATCAAGCGACATCGTAAAGATCGCACCATTTGTGTTTGGGGGATGATTGGAGGAATCGTATGTGTTATACTTCGTCGTTCCATAAAAATTGCCATTTTCCCCTTGAATGAGGCTATTCGGTGCACAATTCGTGGAGAGGTCGAGATAAGCCATCGAAACCAATTCACCAGAAGGAGGTAGTTTAAAAATAGTTGCAGGCCGAAGACTCTCAAGATTTAATGTCGTGCCGTAAATATTTCCGTCTCTCCCTTCGACCAGACAACCGGGGTTCGCGCCAGTTCCATTAAACAATAAGGTGAAATCTCCATTCTGCGTTAAATGAAAAAAAGTCCCCGAGGGAGATAAACCGTTAAATATTGGCCCCGCAGTTCCTCCATAAAAACTGCCGTCTGGTTGGGGGATCAAATGGTAGGGGTTTATACCGTTTGTCCCGCCGGTAAAATTAAATAGGCGATTTGTGTGACCATCCGGATCGAGTTGAAAAATTGATCCCTCACCGTCCGGCCCGCCTTGCAGAATTGTTCCATACAAACTGCCATTGTTTCCCGAAACCAGAAGTCCAGGGACGGGCAAATTGCTCAACGACGAGACCGGGACCGCTAAAAGATTGGTGAAAACGCCATCCGAACCGATCCGAAAAAAACCTAATGTAGATTCTCCAAAAAAATCACCATTCGCTCCCCGGATCAATCGAATTTCAGGCCAGCTTCCATTTGTGCCGTTAAACGAAAAGATAGTTGTGTGTTGACCTTGGGGAGTGACTTTAAAAATGGTTCCAAAACCGTTTCCGTATGGCCCAAGGTACATTCCCCCTACCTGAGTGACACCGTAAAAATTACCATCATCGCCGAATGTCAAATTAGCATTGATTCCCGGCCAAAAAGAGTCAGGAACGAAGTCGTTATCAGATTCAAAATTGTAGAGCAAAGTGAAATTCCCGGTCGGACTTATTTTAAATAGGGAAGTCAACGTTGTTCCATAAAAATCACCGTCTGGACCGGCGATCAATCCAGCTCGAGGAAAAAAACCGTCAATCGCTGAATTGGTAAATGAATATAGCGTTGTGATTTGCCCGCTTTTGCTGATCTTAAAAACCGAGCCTATGCCTTTTATCCCTTCAGAATCTGTCGTTCCATATAAATATCCATCACTGCCTTCAACCAGGCTATAATCGGGGGTGTACGGAAAAATAGAATCGGGCGCAAAAGAATGAAGTATTTTAAAACTGCCTGCAGGTGTTATTTTATATATCGAACCATGGTTGTCGAATGCTGAGGGCCATGTTGTACCGTAAAAATTTCCATCGGAAGCTTGGATCATCCCCTGAAATCCAGCGGCGGCATTGAAAAAATAAAAAACATTCGGAAACAAATCCAACGCGTGGGCCTTTCCAATGCCAGACAGCAAAAGAAGGCAAATCACGAACCAACGTGACAAAGTGGAAGTTTTACGGTAGAACGCCTTGAGCCGTTTCATTGTTAAAGCCATGTTCCTAAACGTAACACCCTTTGCCGTCCAGTCAAAGTTTGCAAGGTGATTGGTAGTGCCCAATCCGGGGCGGGCGCATCTCATCACTGTCCTTACCGAGGCGACCATTATCCAACCAAGGACTTAGATCAGGCCAACCCGCTGGATATGATTCTCCCTCTCCGCTCCATCGGATGGAGGGGAGAGAGCACCGCGAGCGGTGCAACAACCAACCGTACTGACTGCCGGGGTGAGGTGAGGTCTTCTCTTCCTCCAACCAAGGACAGTGTCCAGCGCCCCTTTGCGAACCAGCGTATCAACAACCCAACCATCCGTGTTCCTCTGTGCGATCTGTGGTAATGAATTTCGATTTTGTGTCCTTTGTGCGCTTTCATGGCCATTCTCCGTGCCTCTGTGTCTCCGTGGTTAAATTCCCCTTTCGCATATTTCGAATATTTCGCTGGAATAGCCTTGCGCCTCCATGTTTAACCCATTTCTTTATTTTCGTTTTTTGAAAATTGTTTCGTGCTTCGATTTTCGGATTTCGTATTTTGTCCTCAGTTTTCCTCTTGACATAATACCGTAGCTACATTACCATCCTCGCATGGTAGATGGGACAACAGGAACACAGGATCGGGACGGGAACAAAAAAGATTCCTCCGCCACTCTATGCTTTTGTGTCTCAGTGTTTAACCCATTTTCTTGTTTCAATTTTGTTCCTTTAAAATTTGTTTCGGATTTCGAGCTTCGGATTTCGAATTTGCTCCCCCCAAGGGCCGGGAAGCAAAAACACCCCGCCCGCCTCCTCTTCCCCATGCTCCCAATCTCCCTCGTATATTATCCGTGCCATCCGTGTAATCAGTGGTCAAAAACTCCGGTTTCAATATACCAGTCCCTTTGTCCGACCGTCTCTTTCGTTCAAACAACCTGGTTAATGGCCTCATTTAACGACGCTAAACTACAGCCAACGACACCAAACTCGAGTCAACGCGACCTAACGATACCTATTTCAAAAATTTCTGCGCCTTTTGCGCCTTTTCGCGGCCCTTCAAATTCCTCCCATCTGTGTTATCCGTGTCATCCGCCTGTCTTCCATAGTGCTTTTGACGAAGGAAGATGGTTTCTCTCCTCTTCGGGAAAATTAAGACAAATTCAGGTAAATAAAGGTAGATTAAGGCAAATCAAGGTTCGCTCTGAGAAAAAAATTCAAGCATTGGTCTCTTGATTGCGTCTCAATTTTTGCCGACAATGACCCTTATGCGCTTTTCATTTCGCCTGTTCCTCGGCCTAACCCTGGCCGCGTCCGCCAATTTTTCATCCTTTGCCGCCACCAAACCCACCAAGCCAAATATCATCGTCATTCTTTCAGATGACATGGGGTTTTCGGATCTCGGTTGTTACGGGAGCGAAATCAATACGCCGAACCTGGATCGGCTGGCGACGGAAGGTCTGAAGTTCACCCAATTTTATAACACCGCGCGGTGTTGTCCGACGCGGGCTTCGTTGTTGACTGGACTTTATCCGCATCAAGCCGGGGTGGGACACATGACCGAAGACAGCGGCAAGGAAGGTTACCAAGGGGAATTGAATGGGCGATGTGTGACAATTGCGGAGGCGTTGAAGCCCGCTGGGTACAGCACCTATCACGTCGGGAAATGGCATGTGGCGCGAAATGTCCGGCCCGGCGGCCCCACGTATGATTGGCCGATACAACGGGGTTTTGACCATTGTTACAGTACCATCGAAGGCGCCGGCAGTTATTTCGATCCCTCGACATTGACCAAAGACAATACGCAGATTTCGCCGCTGGCCGATCCAGATTATAAGCCGGAACAATTTTATTACACCGATGCGATTGCCGATCACGCGGTTCGTTTTATTTCCGATCATCAAAAGGAAAATCCGGACAAACCCCTTTTTATGTATGTGGCTTTTACTGCGGCGCATTGGCCGTTGCACGCGAAGGAGCAGGACATCGCCAAGTATAAAGGACGTTATGACAGTGGCTATGAGCCGATTCGGAAGGCGCGGTTCGAGAAGGAAAAAACGCTGGGCTTGATTGATCCGGATTGGGATTTGTCGCCGATGTGGGGTGATTGGAATGCGGTTCCAAACAAAGCCTGGGAATCGCGCTGCATGGAAGTCTATGCGGCCCAGATTGATTGTCTGGACCAGGGAATCGGGCGGATCGTGGAAGAATTAAAAAAGGAAGGCCAACTTGACAACACCCTGCTCTTCTTCCTGCAAGATAACGGAGCTTGCGCGGAGAAAATTGGGCGGGAAGGCAAAGGCGTCAGAAAAGCAAAACCAACTTTGGCGCCGATTCCGCGGGATACCCTTCTGTTCGAGGTGCAGCCGAAGCAAACACGATCAGGAATGCCGATGTTGCACGGCCCTCGGACCATGCCCGGAGAACCGGATACTTATATGGCCTACGGCCAGGCGTGGGCCAATGTGAGCAACACACCGTTCAAAGAATACAAACACTGGGTGCATGAAGGCGGCATCTCCACGCCGTTGATCGTGCATTGGCCGCAAGGGTTCAAGGCCCGCGGCGAACTTCGCGCGCAACCCGGCCATTTAGTTGACATCATGGCGACTTGCCTGGACGTGGCCGGAGCCGCTTATCCCAAGGAACGCAACGGGGTGAAGACCACGCCGCCGGAAGGCAAGAGTCTGGTGCCGGCTTTCCATAACAAACAGATCAAGCGCGACGCGCTTTTCTGGGAACATGAAGGCAATCGCGCGGTGCGGGTGGGCAAATGGAAATTGGTGGCCAAAGGCCCTGCTGGAAAATGGGAACTCTACGACATGGAACGCGATCGCACCGAAATGCACGACTTGGCGTTGCAAGAGCCGAAACGAGTCAAAGAGATGACGACGAAATGGGAGGCGTATGCCAATCGCGCGAATGTGCTGCCATGGATCTGGAAGCCGGAATATGGGGCCGCCACCAATACGATCCAACAGAAGAATTAGACCACTTCCACCGGACACTTCGGCAGCGCATCGAGGAAAGCCTGGCCGTATTTTTTGGTCAGGACGCGATTGTCAAGCACCACGACGATGCCGGTGTCGTTTTTGGTGCGGATCAAGCGGCCAACACCCTGGCGAAATTTCAAGATGGCTTCCGGCAATGAAAATTCGCTGAAGGAATTGCCGCCGCGCGCTTCGATGGCTTCGATGCGCGCTTCGATCAAAGGATGATCCGGCACGGCGAACGGCAGACGCGTGATGATGACATTCGACAACGCCTCTCCCGGCACATCCACCCCCTGCCAAAAACTATCGGTCCCGAAAAGGACGGAATCTACGTCGTCCTTGAATTTTTCCAGCATGAGCGAACGCGGCGTGCCGGTGCCTTGCACAAAACACTCGACGCCCAATTTACGAAAAAACGGTTCCATGCGCTCGGCCACTTCCAGCATGAGTTTGAAATTGGTGAAGAGGACAAACGCTTTGCCGTGAGTCATCTTGACGAAATGTTCGATCCACTTGATCAGTTGATCCTGGTATTCGGCGTCGCGCGGGTCGGGCATTTTTCCGGCGACGAAGATCTTCATCTGCTTTTCGTAATCGAAGGGCGAGCCGGTTTGCAGTTGCGTGGCTTTTTCCGCGCCGACCTGGCCCGCGAAATATTCCAGGCCGGTTTTCTTCCGACCCGTTTGCTGCGCGGTGGCCAGAGTGGCGCTGGTCATGATGACGGAAGTATCCGATTCAAAAAGTTTTTGGCGCAAAAAAGCGGAAACATCAATCGGCGCGGCGTTCAGCGAGACCGTGCGCTGGCCCTTGCCGCTGCGCTCGACCCAATAAACATAATCCGCCGAGTCGTGTCGGAGGAAAATAGCGATGGCCTCGCGCAACTCCGCCAAACGCCGGTTACATTCGGCCAATTCCTGGCCGGTCTGTTTGTCGTCGCTGAGTTTGACCAGATTGCTGACTTCTTCGCGCAGGCGTTGCAACGGCAGCGTGACGTTGTCTTTGACCAGATCGCTTTTTCGGATGCGCAACTCGCTCCAGGAGCGGGACATTTTTCCGGGCCCGACCTTGGGCAACTGGGCCACGATCTCTTCACAAGCTTCTTCGACGTGCCCGAAAAAAGTGTCCGTTTCGTCCAGCGTATCGGCCACCAGTTTGACCGCCGGACCTTGCCGCAACGTGGCCAGCAGACCTTTTTGCGAGGAAGGATTGTAGAGGCGGTGCGCGGCGTAGCGCACTTGGCCGCTGGAGACGCTGACGCCGATGTGACGCGAAGCCACGCGTTCCACAGTGTGGGCTTCGTCGAAAATGACAAAATCATTTTTAAAAAGGACGCCGCCCTCGATCTCTTCCTCAATGCCGCCAAGGTGCATGAAAAACAAAGTGTGATTCAAGACGAGGACATCGGCGGAAAGAATCTGGCGGCGCACTTTTTGGAAGAAGCACGGTTCGCCGCCGTTTTTGACGAAATCAGATTCTTCCCCGCACATCTTCGGCGTGCAAAGGCCGCGCTCCGAACAGACCTGCTGCCAGACTTTGGGATCAGGCTCCGATTCAAAATCAGACAAGCTGCCGTCATGCGTTTTCCGCGCCCACTCCCGCACCCGTTCCAATTCTGATTGTTCGGGTGAGGTGAAAAGACTGTCCTGTTGCAGGGTGGCTTTGGCGAGGCGGCGGGTGCAAAGATAATTGTGCCGGCCCTTCAACATGGTGAATTTGAATTTCACCGGCAGGATTTGCTGGAGCATGGGCAAATCTTTTTCCGTGAGTTGCTCCTGAAGATTGATGGTGTGGGTGGAAATGACCGCTTTCTTGCCCTGGGCGATGGCGAACAAAATGGAGGGAATCAAATAAGCCAGACTTTTACCAACGCCGGTGCCGGCTTCGACGACCAGATTCTCCTTGTTTGACAACGCCTTCGCCACCGCCACGGCCATCTCCTGCTGTTGCGGGCGATATTCAAAGTTGCTCGACTTGGAAAGAATCCCATCCTCCGAAAAAATCTTCTCCACCTGTTTCACCAGGTCTTCCGATTTTCCGCCCGCTTCATCAACAAAACTTATCACGATGCGCGAATTGTGTAGGTTGCGAGCTTGACGGTCAAGCGAGACAGGTGTCGTCCGAACGCAGAAGTTGAAAGTTGAAGGAAGAGAACCATAGAGGCACAAGACACGGGAGGAAGAAAATAACCGCAAAGATCACAAAGCGATACAATCTCTGTGTTCTTTGTGGTAAAAAAATTCTTCTCCCCCTCTGTGCCTCCGTGTCTCGCTGGTTCATCCTGGTCTGCTAACTGCAAAAAATTCCTGCTTTGAAAACTACGCAAGGCAAAGCCTTTATGGTTGGTAGTCGGCTATTTTGCCGGAGCGCGGGTCTGTGACCCGCAGCAGCGTGAAATGGTAAAGAGGCTTTGAATAACTCCACACCTTCTGCCCGGCGACGCTGCTGCGGGTCAC
>CAIYOY010000241.1 GCA_903927905.1 uncultured Verrucomicrobiales bacterium
AAAAAAGAGGCGCCCCACACGGGGCGCCAATGAAAACTAACTCTACTGCGGGAGTAAGCCTACGCAAACCCAGCCCCCTTGTCTGCAAGGCCATTTATGGATTTTTCCGTAGGAATTTCCCTTACAGATATCAAGCGTAACTCGAGATTTGGAACGCCGAACTCCGATTCGGCGTGTCTTGCAAATATCCAATCTTCAGATTGTCCCATTGCACCGCCAGACCAATTCTCCCTTCCCCGCTTATAATTTTGCCATCAATCATTTTGCCTTTTGCATTTTTTCGCCTGTTTCGCGTGGTTCGCGGGCAACATCCTTTCCCCACAATTTATTCACTGGCGCAACTTCCCATTTGCTGCCACATTATTTCCATATTTTATGGAAACACTTACACAGACCGACAGCGTCATCCGCCAAAAGACCCTTGAGCTTTGCGAAACCATGCTCAAACAACCCGAATTTCAAGCCGTCCGCCGCTCCATGGATCTTTTCCAGGCCGACACCAAAGCCCAGGAACTTTACCAAAAATTGAGCGAAAAAGGCCAATACCTCCAGCACAAGCAGCAGCAAGGCCTGCAACTCGAAGAAGCCGAAATCGCCGCCTTCGACAAAGAACGCGACGCCTTCTTCAATAACCCGGTGGCCAAAGGCTTCGTGGACGCGCAGAAGACCATGCACGAAATGACCGAAGAAGTTTCTCAATACGTCAGCAAAACCTTCGAACTCGGCCGCATCCCCAAAGATGAAGATTTCGAATCCGGCTCCTGCGGCCACGGTTGCGGTTGCCATTGATTGATTTGGGTATTGGATAGCAGGCATGTCCGAGCCCGGTGCCATGTCACCCTTGCTTTATAGAAACAATGTTCGGACTTGCCCGCGACGGCAACCTCTTCTCCCTCTCCGCTCCATCGGATGGAGGGGAGAGGGTTGGGGTGAGGTGAGGTCTTTCAAACTTCCGAACTTCTTCCTCTAACTTTGCCTTCCCCCTCCCCATCTTCCCCTGACACCGCCAAACCCGGCTACCTCACCGCGCCGGTTAAATCCACCGGAATGCCTTCGGGCATTCCCTACATCGTCGGCAACGAATTCGCCGAACGCTTCAGCTACTACGGGATGCGTTCCGTCCTCGTGGTCTTCATGACCTCATGCCTCCTCGGCGCCAATGGCCTGCCCGACAACATGTCGGAACCCAAAGCCAAAGAATGGTTCCACCTCTTCATCTCCGCTGTTTACTTTACACCACTGCTCGGCTCGCTCATCGCCGATTGTTTCCTCGGGAAATATCGCACCATCATCGTCCTCTCCATCGTCTATTGCCTCGGCCACCTCGCCTTGTCCCTCGACGCCACCCGCATGGGTTTGCTTCTCGGACTAAGTTTGATCGCTTGCGGCGCGGGCGGAATCAAACCGTGCGTCTCCGCCCATGTCGGCGATCAATTCGGGGCTACCAACCAACACCTCATCCCGCGCGTGTTCAGTTCGTTTTATTTTTCCATCAACTCCGGCTCCGTCATTTCCACGCTCTTGATCCCATGGCTGTTGAAAAATTACGGCGCTCACGTAGCCTTCGCGGTCCCCGGCATATTCATGTTCCTGGCCACCGTCGTCTTCTGGATGGGCCGCAACAAATTCGTCCACATTCCAGCCAACCGCACCGCTTTTCTAGGTGAATTGCTAACGCGCGAAAGCCTCAAGATCATCCTCCGCGTCGCGGTCCTCTATATTTTTGTCGCCGCCTTCTGGGCCTTGTTTGATCAAACCGCCTCCGCCTGGGTCCTCCAGGCCAACCACATGAACCTCCACTGGCTGGGCCACGATTGGCTGCCCGCACAATTGCAGGCCATGAACCCCTTCCTCGTCGTCATCCTCATCCCCATTTTCTCCTACGGAATCTATCCACTCATCGAGAAAGTGTTTCCGTTGACCCCGCTCCGAAAGATCGGCATCGGCTTCTTCGTCGCCGTCCCCTCCTTCCTGATTCCCGCGTGGATCGAAACCCAGATCGCCCACGGTGCCAAACCGAGCATCGGCTGGCATTTCATCGCCTACACCTTCATCACCGCCGCCGAAGTCTTGATCTCCATCACCTGCCTCGAATTTTCCTATACCCAAGCTCCCAAGAAACTAAAATCCTTCATCATGGGAATCTTCCTCGCCTCAGTGACCGTGGGCGACCTCTTCATCGCTGGCGTCAACCTCTTCATCGAAAACAAAGACGGCACCAGCAAACTGCCTGGAGCCGACTACTACAATTTCTTCGCCATCCTGATGTTCATCACCGCCATCATCTACGTCTTCTACGCCCGCAAACTCAAAGTCCACACCTACATCCAGGACGAGCAACCCGCCTGATTTTCAAGGAGAACGGATCTGATAAAATCGCCGTGGGTAATTCGTAGCGGCCGCGTCATAAAATTCAAAGATGCTTGGCGTCGTTTGAACGGGCGTTCCTATCGGGCTCCAATTGACCAGATTTGTAGAAGCCCATGCACTATAGGTTCCGTTGGATAACCCTCCAAATAAAAGGTGAAACTTTGATTTGTCGGGGCTGAGGTTTCAGCTGGTTAAAGAAAGCGGAACGAGGGTAATGGTGGCCGG